>CAYMND010000080.1:0-9238 GCA_964391685.1 uncultured Clostridia bacterium
AGTATATGTTTGAGCGACCTTGACACGTTGATCGTGGTCGTCGACCATTCGGCGGAACGCTACGCCCAGGAACTTCTGATCCGCTTCTCCGAAATGTCCCCGAACCGAAGATTTTTCGGTGTCGGAGGGGACCTAGTGGCCGCCGCCGGAGTCGAGTTGCTCGAGCACAGCCGGAACATCAGTGTTGTCGGCATCCTGGAGGTCATTTCGTCTCTCTACCGATTGAAGGTGCTCCAAAAGCGGATCCTGCGGGAATGCAGAAAGAGGGCGGTCCGAAGCGCCATCCTGATCGACTACCCCGATTTCAATCTGCGCCTGGCCAGAAAACTGTCTCAATCCGGCGTCCGCGTCTATTACTTCATCAGTCCCACAATCTGGGCCTGGCGGCCCAAACGGATCGAAACGGTCCGCCGTTACATTCGCCACATGTTCCTGATCTTCCCTTTCGAAAAGGAAATCTACAATCATGCCGGCATCCGACACGTCTCCTATGTCGGCCACCCTCTGACCAGCAAGGTCAAGGCGGACCTCCCTCCCCAAGACTTCCGCAAATCCTGCGACCTTCCCCCTGAAGGTGATTTGATCGCCATTCTGCCCGGTAGCCGTCTGAGCGAGGTGCGAAGGCATCTGCCGATCATGCTCAAAGCGTTGTCGGAGATGAAAAACAGAGAACTTCATCCGGTTCTTCTGAAAGCCGATTCCATACCAGGCGAACTGATCGACCAGTTGCTCGGCCCATGGAAGAGCCGCTGCTCCGTCCTGCCTCAATTGCTAGGGCACAACTTGATTTCAGCCAGTCGCATCGTACTCAGCACCTGCGGAACCGCGACACTGGAAATCGCCCTGCTGGGCACTCCTTTTGTCGTCGTCTACCGGGTCAACCCGGTTTCTTATTTTCTTGGGCACCGCCTGATCCGGATCAAACGATTCTCAATAGTCAACATCCTGGCCGGACGGGAACTGGTTCCGGAACTGATCCAGGACCGGATGACCCCCGAAAACATCGCCTCAACCCTGGATCACCTTCTTGAAGACGATTCAGCCCGTTCTGCACAAATCGCCGGCTTTTCCGAAATGAGCGCCATGCTGGACCCCTCACTGAATCCCGCCGAATGTATCGCGTCGGCCATCCTCGCCGATGAAGACAATTTCAACACATCCCACAAAGGAGATTGACATGAGCAACAGCATTCAGGATATCCGGTCTTCCATCACATCCGGTCAGCCCCTCATCCAGATCGTCAGTTACGAAGAGAAAAGGGTAGAGAGCGCCCTGAAGCAGTTCGCCAAACAGATTTTCGGCTCCGACCAGCTGACGGTTTGGGACGTCAACTCCGGCCTGAGCAAAGGCGAAACCGTAGTGCAGGGGACAACCGACCCCATCGCCGCCTTCGATCACATCATCGACCGGGAAAGCGCTGGCTTCTTCGTCTTTCGCGACCTGCCGCCGCACCTCAACACCTCCCATCTGCTGCAACGGAAGCTGAGGGACGTATATTACGCCTTGAAGAACAGCAAACGTTTCGTCTTCATCCTTTCTCCGGACGAGCAATTCCCCGACCTGCTCAAAAAGGAGCTCGACATCATATTTTTCAGCCTGCCGGACTACAACGAGCTGGAAAACCTGACAGAAAAGTTCCTGGAAAGCCATAGACAAAGCGGGAAAACGGTCGACATGCGTCCGGATCAAGTCAAGGAATTGGTCATCGCTCTGCAGGGGCTGACCCTGGATGAATCCTTCAAAGCATTGAAAAAAGCCTATTACGGTAAAAACATCATAGACGAGGAGGGCATTCCTTTCATTCACCAGGAGAAAAAACGCCTGATTCTCAAGGACGGCGTACTGGAATACTTTCCACACCGCTTCACCCTGGCCGACCTTGGAGGCCTGGACCAACTGAAAGACTGGCTCACCAAAAGACAGAAAGCCTTCACCAAGGAAGCACGGGAGTTCGGACTTCAGAGACCCAAGGGAATACTGGCCATGGGAGTCTCAGGATGCGGAAAAAGCTTGACCGCCAAGGTCATTTCCTCCCAATGGAACCTCCCGCTGTTCCGCCTGGACATGAACCTGGTCTACTCCGGTATGTCCGGCTCTCCAGAGCTGGTTTTCGCTCGGGCGCTGAAAACGATGGACAGCGTCGCTCCGGCCGTCCTGTGGTTGGACGAGATTGAAAGCGGAATCTCCGATAAGCAGGGAGACAGCGCTTCTTCGAGAATCCTGGGGTATTTCCTGACCTGGATGCAGGAGCACAATTCCGAAGTCTTTGTAGCCGCCACGGCCAACCGCATCGACCTCCTGCCGGCGGAGTTGCTTCGCCGAGGCCGTTTCGACCAGATTTTCTTCCTGGACCTTCCGACACGGAGGGAGCGCGAGGAAATCTTCACCATTCACCTGAAACGGACCGGAAACGAAACCCACGACTTCAACATCCCACAACTGGCCCAGATCACCAAAGGTTGGTCGGGAAGTGAAATCGAACAGGCCATCGTATCGGCCATGTTCGAAGCCTTCAACGAAAGCCGTAAGCTGAACGAAGACGATTTGTTCATCATCTTCGGCAACAGCGTTCCCCTGTCGACCACCATGGAAGAACAGATCAAGAAGATCCGCAGCTGGGCACACAACCGGGCCGTCCGAGCCTCGAAAGACAAGGAATACTGATCAGGCCCCTGTAACGCCTGCGGACGAAATTCGAACCATTCGCTCTCATCTCGACATACGACATTACCCTGACCTTACCACTTTTGAATGCCGAATAACAGATCGGACGTATATATCGCTTTTCAGATCGGACAACTCATGCGATAATGACTCATGTTACCCCCTTCACTTCTTCATCCGATTCGGAAAGTGACTTCCGGCTTTCCGGCCTTGCGATCCCGCAATTACCGTCTTTATTTTTTCGGTCAGGGAGTCTCCCTCATCGGCAGCTGGATGCAGAACATGGCCATATCCTGGCTCTGCTACCGCCTGACGAATTCCGCCCTTTTGCTTGGTCTACTCGGCTTCATGACCAACTTGCCGCTGATGTTGCTGACCCCCCTGACCGGAGTTCTGGCGGACCGCTGGAACCGTCACCAGGTCATGATCTGGGTCCAGGTGTCGGCCATGATCCAGGCCCTGATTCTCGCCGGCCTCACCCTGACCGGCTGGATCACCATCTGGCAGCTGATCACCCTGGGTACCGTTCTGGGACTGATCAACGCCATCGACGCCCCCAACCGACACGCTTTCGTGGCCGAACTGGTAGACGACCGCCGCGATCTGCCCAACGCCATTGCCATGAATTCGGCCATCTTCAATTCCGCACGGCTGATCGGCCCTTCAATGGCCGGCATCCTGGTGGCCGCCATCGGAGAGGGATTGTGCTTTCTGATCAACGCCGTCAGTTTTCTGGCGGTTATTGTCTCTCTGAAAGCAATGAGAATGAAGAAAAGAAGGAAACCGGCAAAAATCGAAAAAGGGGATGTCAAAAAAGAACTGATCGAGGGCTTCCACTACACCTTCGGCCACAAGACCATGCGCCTGATTCTCATCCATTTCGCCCTGGTGTCGATGCTCGGCACATCCTTCAGTGTTCTGCTTCCGGTGATCGCCCGGGACATCCTCAGAGGCGATGCCACTCTGCTGGGTTTTCTGACCGGAGCCATGGGCTGCGGCGCCCTGATCAGCGCCGTTTTCATGGCCCGCAGGCATCGGGTGCAGGGGTTGGAGAAGCTGGCCGGTTTCGCTTCGACTCTATTCGGCCTGGCCCTGATCACTCTGGCCCTGTCCCGACAGGCGGCGGTTTCTGTCGGCACAATGGTTCTGGTCGGAATGGGCATGATCGCCCAGATGGTGACCAGCAACACCTACCTGCACCTGACCGTTGACGATGACAAGCGGGCGCGGGTCATGGCCTTCTACCTGCTGGCCTACTTCGCCAGTATGCCTTTGGGCAGCCTGCTCACCGGCAGTCTCGCCGAGGTCATCGGGGCACCGATCACCATCTTCTTGTGCGGTCTGGCCTGTCTGGCCAGTTCCGCTCTGTATTTCTTTTTCCTGCGCAGTTCCCTGACTGAAACAACCGCCCGATGACGGTATTTCATACCATCCGGTCCATTATTTCGCTCACTGTAGCAACATGGGCAAATCCTCTTCGCAGCACTTTCAACTCGGCATTGTGCATTTCTGCATCGTCTGTCACTGTCCCGTCACTGCAAAAGACCACTTTAAACCCTCGCTCATAAGCCTGTCGCGCGGTCATACCGCAGCAAAAGTTAGTTAAAGTTCCACAGACAATCACTGTGTCCTTCAGCAAGTTCCTCAGAATTGTTTGCAACGGCGTATCATAAAACGCACCGTACGACGGCTTGTGAATTACAATTTCGCCTGGAAGAGGCGCGATATCCGGCCAAATGCCATCAAGCGGAGCCATCGGCTTCTCACGGCGGCTTTCCGACTCTATGGCATGACCTTTGTGTCGATTGGGCATTGAAGATCCGGTATACGGTCGGTCGAGAAGCTCATGCGTAGGTGAAAAAACAGTATATATAACCGGTACATGCCGAGTCCTGCATATATTCAGCAGTTTTTTGATTTCTCGTACACATTCTATGGCTCCGGGGATCCAATTCATCGTTCTGCCGGGTTCGACAAATTCATTCTGCATATCGATAACCAGCAGAGCCGCCTGATTCGCCTGCCAATGAAAAGTCGCCAGACCATTATTGTACTCATCCACAGCCTGCCTCAGGATATATTCTTTCGTAAACCGACCAATGTCAGGGCTCAAGCCTCACCTCGTTTGAGATCCGGCCATTTTTCCCACAGAAAACCGTAGACAGCCTCGCCCAGTAGCTTGTGCCCGCTCTCATCCAGGTGAATGCCGTCCGTGTCCGGACATCTCAAAAAACTCTGTGTGTTCAGAAACCAACACCTCTTCTCCTCGGCCAGCCGGCAATACAATTCGGAAAGCTTTGAGATCTTCTTCTCAATTCCTTCAAAAAGCGTAGCAAAACCAGACAGAGCCCCGGGTAAGGGCGGCGGAAGAATCAGTATTTCCGGGACATCACAATAGGGTTGCCAGGAAACATGACCCACACGTTCAACCAGTCGCTCAACACCTCGAGCGATCAACTCGGGGCAGGCATTATAATGGGCTTTCATATCATTACTGCCCAGCATCAGAATCACCAGATCCAAAGGACGATGACTTTCAAGGCAGGGACCGAGACCGCTCAGTCCATTGCGACCTTCATTGAAAGGATCATCCAGGACCGTTGTCCGATGATTCAGCCCTTCCTCGATCACCTTCACCTTCCCTTTTAATAAATAAGCCAGGATACCCGGCCAGCGTTTCTGATATTCAAACCGGTAGCCGGTCTGGGGGTTGTAGCCGAAGGTGTTTGAATCACCGTAACATAAAACCGTTTTCATGGCACACGCTCCTTAAGTTAGAACTCTAACCGTTCCAACAAAATTTTTATTTATTTTTCAAGATAATCCTGCAACCTGGCCAGCAGTCTGTCCAATAGTACAATTTCTTCCTCATCCAAAAGAGAATCGAGAGTGAGCCCTCGATTTCCCCTGAATCCAGCGGACAACACCTCGTTGACCTTGGCCCGTCCAGTTTCAGTTATTAAGATCCGGAACCGTCGCCTGTTGTCCAGATCCTTCTCCTTCTCGATCCAGCCCTGCTTCTCGAGATTGCGAATGATCACCGAAGCCGTCGGCCGATCACAGTAAAGCATATCGGCGATCTGTGCCGGAAACAGCACTTTCCGACGCAACAGTTCCTGCAGAACATGCAGCTGCTTGAGAGTAATTCCATGGGGGAGAAGCTGTCTCTGAAGACGGCGAGTCCAATTTAGATATATCACCCCGATACGGGATATGGGCAATTGATTTCTACTGCTCATGGTTAGAATTCTAACTAAAACAACAACAGATGTCAACCCAGTGCCACGTTTTGTGATCTATTCCGGATTGTACGGTTTTTTCCAGTCCATGGGGCCTGCGCTGAAAGAGTAAACCAAGCGGGACAGAACCACATTCCAGAACCGATCGAAATACTTCAGTGCCTCGCTCCATTCGGGGCCGGCCCGAAAACCCAGGTGAACCAGATCCACCCGGGTTCGATCCTGTGCGATGGGCGTGAACGTGAGCACCACCCAACTGAACTGACCGCGCAGAGACGGAAATCTCGGCGGATTGTCCCAGGTAAAGCTGAGCAGTTCTCCGGGGATGAACGAGAGAATGCGGCACCCCTCACTGCCTCGTTCTCCCTTCTTGCCTTCGGAATAGCAGTAGATTTCGTACACTCCGTTAACAGCCAGATCCACCCGGGCTTCGGGAGCAAAGAAACTCTCGATCCCTTTCTGAGTCGTAAACCGCTCCCAGATTTCGCCCGACGCTGCCGGCACTTCCACCTGCTTTCTCAATGTCAAACCGCTCTCCAGCGGGATCACCTGCCCAAATAGCGACAATCCGCCCGCCAGTTGCATCAACAGAATCCATGACAACCTTTTCATTCGCCCCTCCTTTTCAAGAAAAAACAAGCATGAAAGACAGCTGACAGCCATTATATCCCATCAAACAAGATGGTTTCCAGACAACGGCAAAACCTCTGCTTCTCCGGAAACAGAACATTTTTGATATAATGTCACCATGAAGCCGACCTGTCAGACAATGACCCTTAAACCCGGAAAAGAGAAACGCATTCTCGAAGGAGAATTCTGGATCTATGCCGGCGAGATCGCCGATTCCCTGGACCGATATCAGCCCGGAGAGACGGTCGTACTGCTGTCCAGCAAAAAGAGCGAACTGGGTATGGGGTACGTCAACCCCCTGTCCACCATCGCTTTTCGTCTGCTCGACCGCAACCCGGCAGCGACATTCGATGAAGACATGCTCAAGAAACGCATTGAAGATGCCGATCGACAAAGGCGGTCAATCCGTCCAACGGAACGTTTTTACCGCATGGTCTACTCGGAAGCCGATTTTATGCCCGGCCTGGTGGTGGATCGGTACGACAACCATCTCGTGGTCCAGATCACAACTGCCGGCATGGATAAAGTGCGCACAGCCATCTTTTCCGCCCTCGCCGACCTCTACCCGAAAGCGGTACTGATCGAGAAGGCCATCCGCACTCCCCGGATCAAAGAAGGTCTCGATGAAGTCAACCGCATCGTCAGCGGAGACTCCTCCGTCGTCCGAATCGACATCAACGGAGTCAAAATCGAAACCGACCTTCTTGGCGGACAGAAAACCGGTTTTTTTCTCGATCAACGGGACAATTACCGCTTGCTCGATCAGATCTCCAGAAACGCCGAAGCGGCAGACGCCTTCGCCTACGCCGGCGCCTGGGGGCTGCACGCCCTGCAATACGGGGCCAAGCGGGTGGAATTCATCGAGATATCCAATGAAAGCTGCAAGCTGATCGAAAAGAATGCAGCCCTGAACGGAATTCCTGCCGACCGTTTTCAGGTCAGCTGCATAGACGCCTTTCTCCGGCTCAAAGAACTCAGCCTGAACCGCGGCCTGTTTGATTTGGTCATCCTGGACCCACCGGCCTTCGTCAAATCGAAATACAAAATCCGCGATGCCCTGCGCGGCTACAAGGAGATCAATCTTCGCGCCCTGCACATGCTTCGCCCCGGCGGCCATCTGATCAGCTGCTCCTGTTCTCATTTTCTCGGGAGGGAGGATTTCCTCACTGCGATTCAGGCCGCCGCCAGCGATGCCAGACGCCGTGTCAAACTGATTGAATACAGAGGTCAGCCTTACGATCACGCCATTCTGCTGCCGATGGAACATGGAGATTATCTCAAATGCGCCCTGTTCAGCGTTTACTGATCCTCCCATGACAAACACACCGCAATTACCCGGATACCGGATCAGAAAGGAAATCGGCAGCGGAGGAATGGCCACCGTTTTCCTGGCTCAGGAGGAACGCAGCGGCAGATCGGTGGCTGTAAAGTGGTACGTCCCGACAATTTTCGGAGAAAATCGCGGCAACCGCCGGTTCATCAAGGAAACCAGACTGATGAAACAGTTGAAACATCCCGGCATTGTCAGCGTCTACGACGCCGGGATGCGGGATGAATACGGCTATCTGGTAATGGAATATCTGCCAAAGAATCTGGCTGAAATGATCGACCGCAACGATTTCATTCCGGTGCAGAAGGCGGTCAACCTGATTGTCCAGGTTGCCGACGCACTCTTCTATCTGCATCGCAACGGCATCGTGCACCGCGACATCAAACCGGGCAACATCCTGCTGCGCCAGGACGGGACTCCGGCTCTGGTCGATTTCGGAATCGCCAAACTGCTCGACAGCGAAACCCGGCTGACCAAAACCGGGATTTCAGTGGGCACTCCGCTGTATATGAGCCCCGAACAATGCCAGGCCAAGAAGGTAACCGGCCGCAGTGATCTCTACTCCCTGGGCACCGTATTCTTCGAGATGCTGACCGGACAGCCGCCGTATACCGGGCGCGACACGCGAACCATCATGGTCAAACACATCAACGAACCTCCGCCCAAGCTTCCGTTCCGTCTGCGTACCTGTCAACCCCTCTGCGATGCCCTGATGGCCAAAAAACCGGGCGACCGCCCGGCGAGCATGGCCGCTTTACAGAAACTGGCCGCCGCTGCCCTGGGCCAGGAGCCTCATCCGACTACCCGACCCGTCAAGAAAAACGAAAAAAGATCGCAGGTCAAGCAACGCCCCGGACCAACGCGAAAAAAAAGCAAAAGAGGCCGACTGAAGGGATGGCTGTTGTTCCTGCTCATCCTGGCCCTTTCCCTGTGGCTGGCTCACCTGCTGGGCCTCATCCGTCTCCCCGTTCATCCGGGGCTCATCGAACCGGCACAAATCAGGGATTCACAACCGGGGCCGAAGAGTGAACACATGAGAAATCATCGGGATTTTCTGAATGAAATATAAAGGCGTAATCTTCGATTTCAACGGAGTTCTGCTCTGGGATTCTCCTCTTCACGTCCGGGCCTGGCAGAAGACGGCCCTGAAACTCAGAAGCCGGATACTGAGCGACGAGGAGTTCCGCGTCCACGTTCACGGCCGAACCAACGCTTACATACTCAGCCATATCACCGGCCGCACGGTTCAAGGATCAGAGCTGGCCGATCTGATCCAGTTCAAGGAAACAATGTACCGAAACCTCTGCCTGAAACATCCCGAACAGTTCGTACTTTCTCCGGGAGCCCGGCAACTGTTGGACTTCATGGCAGAGG
>CAYMND010000081.1:0-9160 GCA_964391685.1 uncultured Clostridia bacterium
ACTTTTGTTAGGGCCACAATTTCTGATTTTGAAGCTAGCTCAAAGCTGTAGTTTTCTAGTTCATTTCTAATTACTTGGTAGTCTTGGGTGATATTTTCAGTTGTTGAGTCTATTAGGTGAAGTAGCACTTGACACCTTGAGACATGTCGCAAAAATTCATCGCCCAGACCTTTGCCCTCACTAGCACCTTCAATCAATCCAGGAATATCGGCAACGACAAGACTCCGGTCATGTAAATCAACCACACCGAGATTGGGAACAAGGGTGGTAAAAGGATAATCAGCAATTTTTGGCCTGGCGTTGCTGATTCTGGAAATCAAAGTGGATTTTCCAGAATTGGGAAATCCAACAAGACCAACAGAAGCAACCAATTTTAATTCAAGAATCACTCGAATCGATTGACCGGGTTCACCCGGCTGAGCAAAGCGTGGAGTTTGATTGGTGGAACTCTTGAAGTGATTGTTTCCCAGACCTCCGCGCCCTCCGGGTAAAATCATATAATCGACACCCGGTTCAGACAAGTCAACGATTATATCGGAAGTATCTGCGTTCTTGATGATCGTTCCTGCCGGAACAATCAACCAAAGATCTTCTCCGTCCGCACCGGTTTTATTCCTTCCCGATCCGCTTTTTCCGTTTCCAGCCGATAGATGCTTCTTGTGTCGATAGTCGACCAGAGAATAACAATTCAGAGCGGTTTGAAAATAGACATTGCCACCCCGACCTCCATCCCCTCCATCGGGTCCGCCACGAGGAATATATTTTTCTCTACGAAAACTGACAGAACCACTGCCGCCTTTTCCGGATTTCAGGATTAATTGGACCTGATCTACAAACATGTTTTATTCAGTAGCAAAACAATTACTACCAAAATAGAAAGTCACTGAAGAGTGTCTTTTCAGTTCGAAATGACCTCAACAACCTTGCGATTGTCTTTTTCAACAAATTGAACTGTACCTGAAACCAAAGCAAATAGGGTGTCATCTTTGCCCAACCCTACATTTTTTCCAGGTTTGATACGGGTTCCTCTTTGACGGACAATTATGGAACCGGCATTGATTTTCTCTCCACCAAATTTCTTGACTCCAAGTCTTTTAGACTTGCTATCGCGACCATTTTTTGCGCTACCGCCAGATTTCTTTGTTGCCATAATGAACTCCTTAAAACTTCATAAAATCAATTGAAAGCGATCTTTTCAATTCTCACCCGGTGGTGAATTTGGCGATGTCCCCTGGTTCGCTTGTACTGCTTTTTGGATTTCTTCTTGAAAATCAGAATCTTGTCATCTTTTACTTCTTCCAATATCGTTGCCTGAATGGTAGCACCATCAACGTACGGGGTTCCAACATGGACAGATTCATCCTGGACCAGAAGAACTTTTTCAAAAATATGCGTTTGGTTCGGGGAAGAATCTGAAAGAAGTTCCACATCGAGAATATCACCTTCCTCAACTTTGTATTGCTTACTGCCTGTTTCAATTATCGCAAACATACCCTAGTCTCCTTTGCACTGAATTAAATATGATTAGATTGAGGTTCTATACCACATTGAAAGAAATAAGTCAATAAAACAACCGAATTGAAAGGAAGGAAAAAGAAAAGCGAAAGAACCCTTTACATCGAAATAAACTCAACAAAAAAACAGATTGAATACCCAGGAAATCAAATATTCAACGGCATGACGACGTAGGTAAAATTCACTTTATCCTGAATCTTGGGTCTGAACACAAAGGAACTGTCAGAATCATTGATGGCAATTTCAATCTCTTCACTGGTACAATGACTTAAGAAATCAAAAACATAGCCGCCATTGAAAGCAACGACAATATCAGGACCGTTATAATCAATCGAAATATCATCTCTGGATTCACCTTTTTCAGGTGTCACACGTTCCAAAGACAGTCTATCAGAATAAAACTTAAAAAATATACTGTTATTGCGTGTTTTAAAAATCAAGGCCCTTCTTATGGAAGATAAAAGATCTTCTTTCTTAAACGAAGCGATATATTTTGTTTCACTTGGGATAACAGATTTATAATTCGGAAATTTTTGATCGATTATTCTGGATGATAATTCATGATTTCCACTTTTAAAGAAAAGGTTGTTGTTGTCAAAATCCAATAACAATGAACCAGAATCACCAAACTTATTAATCTCCAGAAGAGTCTTTCTGGAAACAATGACATCTTTTTCTTCAAAAAATGATTCCTCGGATTTGAAAAAGGTGTACGAAAGACGATGTCCATCCGTAGAGACCATTTCCAGAAGATTGTCACTGATTTTGAACAATGCACCCCCCAAATTGAACTTAATATCAGGAGACAATACAAAATAATTCTTATAAATAAAATTAGAAATCACTTCCATAGGGAGAACCACAGGATTATCAAAAGATGAAGACGGAATTTCCGGGTAATCTGATGGTTGAAGACCCAATAAAAGGTATTGACAGGTTTTCTCTTCATTGGAAATATGAATATTCATATCGTTGCTTTCAGAAATTTCCACAATACCCTCCGGCATTTTGGAAATCAGATCGTACAGATCTTTCCCATTGATTGTGAAAGAACCTGGAACCGCAGCTTCGACGGAAATTTCGGATTTTAAACCAATCTCAAGATCGGTTGCAACCATGGAAAGAATGCCATCGGAAGATAAATTAAACTTGATATTCTGTAATATGTCGATAAGGCTTTTTTTCTCGAAAATTCCTTGAAAAATTTTTAATTCATTCGAAAATAAATTTTTTTCCACAAAAAATTTCATGATAACCTGCCTTATTACTATTAAATTAAGAGAAGAATATCATAAATAAAAGAGAAAAAAAAGAAAGGGATGTGAATTTGTGGAAAAGGATGAAAATTGCCGATGACAAAAAAAATACACTGTTGAAAATAAGAAAAAAATGAAAAGGGTCAGTCTTGAAAAAATTTAATGAAAGAAGAAATCATCCTCGAAAATTCCGGATTTTCAAGAATCTGAACTTCCACTTTGTTCAATGAATGAAGAATGGTTGTGTGGTGTTTCCCACCGAAATAACTACCGATTTCAGTAAGAGAGATTTTGGTGAGTTTCTTGCAAAGATAGATGGCAATTTGTCTGGGTTCAGTTATTTTTTTAGAGTTGTTTTTTGAAATTAATTCATCGACAGTAATATTGAATTTTTTCGAAACGAATTCCTGAATACTTTCGATGGTAATCGAATTGTTTTTTACTGTAATATAAGGTTTCAGGGCCTCTTTGGCGAAATCTAAAGTGATTTGATTGTTACTGGAATCAGAGAATTTAAGATTGGCATAGCCGATCAGACGATTTAATGCACCTTCGAGTTTTCTGATGTTTTCTTTAATGGAAGATGCGAGAAAGTAAATCACTTCATCAGGAATAAAGAAATCAAATTTTGAAAGATGTTTCCTTTCTGGAAGTTTGTTTTTGAGAATGGCAATTCTATCTTCAAGATCATAGTGAAGAATATCGACAATACCACCCCATTCAAAACGGGATTTAATTCTGTGCTCAAGGTCGGGAATATTGTCGGGATGCTTGTCTGAACATATGACAATCTGTTTTTCCATTTGGATCAGTTTGTTGAAAATATTGTAAAATTGTTCCCGTGTTCCACCCCATTTGGTGATGTATTGAATGTCATCAATAAGAAGAACATCAATAGAAGTATATTTTTTAATAAATTCAGGGCGTTTGTTCAGACGGTTGAATTCAACATATTCATGCATAAACTCACTGGTAGTGGTATAGATCACATTCAGATTGGAATGAACCGTATGAATCCTGTTACCGATTGCCTGCATTAAATGAGTTTTACCCAAACCTACATCACTGTAGATGTAGAGAGGATTGTACGATTTTCCTGGAAATTCTGAAACACTGTGAGCGAAAGAATATGCCATACGGTTGGCATCAGTCTGAACGAAGGAATCAAAAGTATATTTTTTTTTCAGATTGGATTCAAAATGTCTATCGGTGGAAGAATGGAGGTCGGTAGGGGGTCGGGAAGGAGAATGATCTTCGGAGTACAATGGAACGATTTTAACAGATACTTTGAAATTTTTGGAGAGAAAAGCATTGGTTTCATGAGAAAGGTTATCTTCAAACCATTTCGTTTTTTTTGGATCAGGAGATCCTAGAAAAATAAAACCATTGGAATTACCAATGAAAGTAAGAGGGGAGATCCAGGTAGAAAAAGTAGGAGAATCTAGTTTTTCTTTCAAAAACTGAACAAGATTATCATAAACAAGCATTGTTGATTTCCACAGAATTATCCACAAATGTGGAAAACTTATTTTAATGAATGAAAGACAGATCTATATTAAGAAAAAACAGAGAGAGAAGTCAAGTCTTGATAATTAAAAAAAAAAAATATAAGATTCAAAAAACTTCAGATGATCGGAAAAAAAATAAAATCATATATTTATATTGCCTATATCGTTTTGATAATCGCAACACCAGTTCTTCTAATTTTAAACTTTGAGAAGTTTCTTCCGATTCTGGGATCGATTTGGGTAATTAATATATTATTATATTTCAGATTAAAAAAATGATTCATGAACGAATAGAAAGATTCATCAATTATCTGTTAGCCGAAAAAGACAAGGTGAACGTTATATCAAAAAACATGGATAAAGAATCTATTCTTTCATTAATAGAAGATACGAAGACTATGGAACCGTTGATAAAAAACAAAGAGATACTGGATGTAGGTAGCGGAAATGGAATTCTTGGTGTTCCGATTGCTTTATGGAACGATGAGAGAAATGTTAAATTAATTGAACCGAGAAAAAAAAAGGCAAATTTTTTAAGGCGATTGAAGATGGATCTCGAAATTAAAAATATCGAGGTATTTGAATCCGGAATAGAGGAGTACATAAAAAACAATAAAAAAAAAAATATAACAATGATATCAAGAGGATTTCACGATATAGGGATTTTATATAAAATATTTGAAAAGAAAGGATTGTCTCAAATTTTATTAATCAGTTCAAAAGAAAAATGTAAAATATTGATAGAAAAAGAGAATATAAAAAAGCCTAGGTTATGTGATATAAAGAATAGAGATATTATAAAAATTTTAAGTTTGGAGAATGTTTCACGTGAAACGTTATGAAAAAATCACCGAAGTAATTGCTGTTGCGAACCAGAAGGGCGGTGTTGGAAAAACAACAACCGCAGTAAATTTGGCGGCTTCTCTTGCTATTGCGGAAAAAAAAGTGCTTTTGATTGATTTTGATCCGCAGGCAAATACCACGACAGGATTGGGAATCAATAAATATTCCTTGTCGGCGGACACGTACAAATGGTTGAACGGAGAGAATTCTTTTGATTCTACGGTTATGAAAACCGATTTGGCATTTCTGTCCTTGTTGCCTGCAAGCCGCAATCTGGCAAAGTTTGAGCTGGAAGTTGAAGAAGGACAGGACGGTGCAGTTCTGTTGAGTGAAATGCTGAAGAAAATACCGGTTGCATATGACTATGTGATCATTGATTCTCCGCCCTCTCTTGGTTTGTTGACAATTAATTCTTTAACGGCAGCCAATAGTGTTTTGATACCGATTCAAGCAGAGTATTACGCACTTGAGGGATTGTCTGATCTGATCAACACGATAAACAGAGTTAAAGAAGTATTCAATTCCGATCTGGAGATCAAGGGGATTGTTGTTACTATGTTTGACGACAGGACCAATTTGTCTCGTCAGGTCGAAAAAGAAGTCAGGTCATATTTTAAAACAAAAGTGTTTAGATCTGTTATTCCGAGAAACATTCGTCTTTCGGAGGCCCCTAGTTTTGGAAAACCCATTCAACTGTATGCGATAAAATCTTCCGGCTCAATGGCTTATCTTGATCTGGCTAAGGAGATACTGGGATGATTAAGCGACGGGCTTTGGGAAAAGGTTTGGATGCGATTATTTCCAATACGGCGCCCATGGACAGCGGAAAAAACAGGATTGTCGAGATTGATGTCGATCTTGTTTTTCCCAATCCTTTTCAGCCTAGGAAAAAATTTGATGAAGAAAAAATTGAAGCTTTGGCCGAATCCATTTCTGAATCCGGATTAATTCAGCCTATCGTCGTTTTCGAGGACAATGGGAAATATTTCCTGATTGTAGGTGAAAGACGATTGCGGGCGGTTCAGAAACTGAAATGGGATAAGATTCATGCAATTGTCAAGGAGCTCGATGAGGAGCAGATCGCGATAAACGCTTTGATTGAAAATATTCAAAGGGAAGACCTGAACGCAATTGAAATTGCTGAAGGTATACGGCTGCTTGTAGATAGAGGCAGTATCACGCATGAAATTGTTGGCCAGAAAATGGGAATGAACCGTGCGACGGTTACGAATTATCTTCGCTTGTTGAAACTTCCTGTTAAAATTCAGGAATCCTTGATTAAGGGAGAAATCTCTCCGGGTCATGCGAGAACGCTTCTGTCTTTTGATGATGAGGAAAAGATTTGGGAACTTTTCCATGCAATTGTCGAGAATAATTTGTCAGTTCGGCAAGCTGAAAAACTCAGCAATCAGGAAAAGAAAGAAAAACCGAAAAAACCAGTACAAGAAAAGGACCCGGATGTACAGAAGATGGAAGAGAAATTGACGCTTCTTTTTTCTTCCAAGGTGAATGTTCACTTTTCGGATAAGGGTAGCGGTAAGATTGAATTGTTTTTTGAAAATATGGATGCTTTTGATCGTATATATCAGATTATTCTTAAGGAGAAAGCAAATGAATAAATTTGAAACAACATCTCGCGTCAGTGGCTTTATCGATAAAGACACTGAGATATCAGGCGATATTCGTTTCAAGGATTCTTTCCGGATCGACGGGGTGTTCAAAGGAAAAATTTTGTCTGGCTCTTCGTTGATTATCGGCGAAAGCGGTGTTGTTGAAGCCGATGTAGAGGTAAACAATATTTCCGTCAATGGAAGATTCAAGGGGTCAATAATTGCCAAGACCAGGGCGGAGATTTTTTCCCATGGACGGGTATCAGGAAAAATTGTTGCTCCGAAACTTATTATTGAAGAAGGGGCTTTTTTTCAAGGTTCATGTCAAATGGAGATGAAAGCCCTTGAAGCATCCAATGGCGGAGCCGTTTCTGAAGAAAATCAGGAAGAAACGCCATAACAGAATGGTCGTTTGGGCAATTATTCCTGCAAGATATGCATCGTCACGTTTTCCGGGTAAACCGTTGGTGAAAATTCTTGGAAAACCGATGATTCAACATGTTTATGAAGCCGTTCATTCCACCGGTCTGTTCAATAATGTCGTGATTGCAACGGATCATGAAGAAATATTCGATTGTGTTGACTCTTTCGGGGGCAACGTGGAGATGACCGAGGCGGGGCATGTTTCTGGAACAGATCGAATTTGGGAGGTTGTTTCCGGTCATCCTGTAGAAGCCGTGGTAAATGTTCAGGGAGACGAACCTTTGATTGATGGTCGTTTATTGGCAGAGATCCGATTGAACCTCGAAAAAAAAGAGCCGGTTGTGTCCGCGGCTTTTTATTCTGAAAACGAAGAATGGTTCAGCTCTCCGGATCATGTCAAGGTTGTTCTGGATAAAACGGACCATGCTCTTTATTTCAGTCGTTCCAGCATTCCATATTTTCGGGATAACCAGAAGAGTTGTTTTTGGCATCATATTGGAATTTACGGATACCGTAAAGAAGTTTTAGAACAGTTTGTTCTTCGGGGGAAATCTTTTCTGGAAGATACAGAGAAACTGGAACAATTGCGACTTCTTGAAAACGGATTTAAAATAAAAATCATAAAAACTCAGTACCAGGGAATCGGAGTCGATCGACCACAGGATGTCGATTTGATAGAAAAAATAATGAAAGAGAGAGAAAGTGAATTTTTCTTTTGTAAAAAATAACCGCTCTCTTTTATCTTGCTCAGTGGATTTGGAAAGAATTGGTAGCGGGGGGTGGATTTGAACCACCGACCTTTGGGTTATGAGCCCAATGAGCTACCTGACTGCTCCACCCCGCGTCACTTAAAGCGTAATTTTATCCTAAATGGATCCCGATGTCAATCGGGGAAAGAACTTTGTTTTATCGAATCGTCTGTACTGTGTTGAAACGGAAGTCGATATCCAATGTTTTTTTGTTTGATTTATTCTGTTATCATGGAAGATGATATTTATTGCGAGGTGAAGAATGTTTTCTGCTGAAACGTACAAGTATCGTAGACGGGTATTACAACAAGAATTGAAAACGGGAGTGGTTCTTCTTCCCGGAAACGTTGAATCCCCAATGAACTATCCGGCGAATACATACCCTTTTAGGCAGGACAGCTCCTTTCTGTATTATTTTGGAGTCGACAATCCGGGCTTTTTCGGTCTGATCGATATAGATGAAAACAAGAGTTATTTGGTTGGAGATGATTTCACGGTTGATGATATCATCTGGATGGGGCCTCAACCCAAAGTCGCTGATTACCAAGCCCTTTGCGGAGCAGATGTTTCTGCCGCTCAACAGGAGATGGAAACACTGGTCCATTCAATGATTGCCAAAGGCAGAAAGATTCATTTTAGTACTCCTTACCGAGCTGAAAATAAACTGTTCTTATCCCGACTTTTAGGCATTCATGCGGATAAACTCGGTTTATATGCATCGATTGAACTGGTTAAAGCGATTGTTGCTCAACGGGAAATTAAAAGTACTGAAGAAGTATCCGAAATAGAGCAAGCACTGGAGACATCCTGGTTGATGGCACAGGAACTTTTTCGGAATACCAAGCCGGGGACCAGTGAACAGGAAATCGTTTCCTTCCTGACGGCGGTACTAGAATCGAGGCAGAGCCGCTATTCATTCCCTGTGATTTTATCAATTCATGGAGAAACGCTTCACAATCATCATCACGGAAACATTCTGAAAGAGGGAGATCTGCTGGTTTGTGACTCCGGTGCCGAATCTCCACATCATTACGCGTCTGACATCACCCGAACAATACCAGTCGGCGGCCGATTCTCGGCCCGCCAAAGAGAACTTTATCAGGCAGTGCTTTCTGCTCAGGAAGAAGCCATTAAACGGGTAAAGCCCGGAGTTCCGTTTCGAGAAGCGCATTTTGCCGCTGCACGTACGATATGCAGCGGTTTGACTTCAATCGGCTTGATGAAGGGAAATGTCGAAGAAGCTGTAGCCGCAGGGG
>CAYMND010000082.1:0-9129 GCA_964391685.1 uncultured Clostridia bacterium
GCTCTACCAGCAGGAAGTGGAATCCGCCGGAGAGATCGAAATCCCGCTGCAGATCCAAGATCCCGGTGACTGGACCTTATGGGTCCGGGTGACGGATCTGATGAGCGGGCAGTCGGTACTGGAGAAGCGGAAAATCATCGTTATCGGAGAGGAGCCCCCCATGGCTTCGAACATTCCGCAAACAAAACGGGAAACGGATGAACTGGGAACGTTGCTGTTGAAGGCGGCAGCCTACAGCGACCGACTGAAGAAGACCGCTGTGAAATTTACCTGCATCGAAGAGATATTGGAGCAGGTCAGAAGAAGAAAAGACTATGATCCGCTTCAGCGTTTTGACCGAACAACCTGGCTATACGATTATCAGATTGTCGTCGACCGGGGAAAGTTGACCGAAAACCGCTTGCTGCTAAGGAAGGACCGTAAAAAATTCTCCACGCCATTACCGGCCAAACTGGAATCATTTTACGAGAGTCAGTATTCATTCTTTATGCCGGCCACCATCCTGGCTTCCGACAGGCAATCGGATTATCTGTATACGATTAGCGGAAGGGATAAGGTAAGAAAAAGAAAAATGGTTAAAATTCGGGCGATGCCGAAAAAGGCCAGCAAAGAATTGCCAGGGGGAGAACTTTGGGTAGATGCTGAAGACGGTTCAGTCTGGAAGATCGTTCTTGACGCTCAAACGGTTTCCGGGCTGCAGAATCGCTTCGCCAGCGCCAAAAAACGAGGTGTCCACTTGGTGATGACGGATATCCATGAATATTTTGAACGGTACAAGGGCATTCAATTCCCGACTTCCACCTCAATAACCGAAAACCACACATACACCCGCATTTACAAACAAGTTGCCGAAGGAGGCGGCGGCTGGGATGATCCTGGAACAGTTTCGACTCGTCGGCAACCTCCCGTTCAGATGGATGTGATGCGGGTGAATTACCGATATTCGAAATACCGCTTTTTCGAAGTCCATTCACGGGCCTTGATGAAAGAAGAATAAATACTGAAAATTCGTTTGTTTCCCGACGCGATCTGTTGGTGAGAAAAAGGGAATCGGCGATGGTGATTAACACGTTCAGGTGTTTTTGATATAATCAGCCCGTGGCGCGAATCATGGTATAAAAGGGAAACGGCAATGGGTGATGTTGTGAAAAAGTTGGTATCGCTTTTCGGGGTGTTCCTCTTCCTCGGTTCCGGGCTCGGATCCCGTGAAGAAGAACGAATCGATCCGTTCAATTCGATCCCTCGGTGGGACGGCTGTCAGATCGAATACCGAACTCCGGACGGGGAACTGATCCGGATCAGCCGTGGACTCCAAGGGTTCAACGTGGCCCCCAGGGAATATCGCAATAACGGAAGAACCTGGTTGATCTGGGAGATCGTCCTGGGGAGTAGGTCCGGAATCGGCCTGTATGATACTCTTGAGCGGCGGCGAAGAGTGCTTTTCCCGGATGGGATTCTGGATATCGGCCAGATCGAACCGGTCTGGGGAACCTCGGGGAGGCCTGAACAACTGATCTACCTGGCCAAGCGGGATCGTATCGACATGGAATGCCTGGACCTGGAAAGCGGCAGGATCAACGCTGTGACCGATGACGGGAAGGTCGAGCACGGCTTCAGCCTGCGTCAGTCGGGAAACAGGCTTTTCATTGATATCGAGCTGATTCACGAAAAGGCGGTCATCGAATACGATCTTGCGGAACGAAAAACCGTTTCGGACCGTCGAACCGCCCGCCACCGGCCGCATGCCCGAAAGAAGAGTACGGCTGCGGAGGAGGTCGAGGAGAAGAACGACACCTATCTGGCTTTCGGAGACAGCATTACCTGGGGCAAGATGTACCTGCCGGACCTCTTCCCGGGTGAAAACAAGGATCAGCCGGAATTGGCCTATCCCCATCTGCTGCACGGGATGCTGGAACAGGATGGTTTCGTTGTGGAACACTGGGTCAGGGGCCATCCCGGAAAGACGACGGAGGATGCGGTGGGCTATGTAGACAATGATCTGGAATTCGATCTGGCTCCTTTCTCCACCCTGATCGTCATGTTCGGCACCAACGATGTCTACGATGAGCAGCATGTCCTTATCGAACAGTCCCTGGAAAACATGGGGTACATTATCGACGCCGCCCAGGAACGGGGCATGCGGGTACTGGCCTGCACCATCCCACCCCGCAACGACCGGCACGACAACGAGAATACAAGGGCGCGCTGCGTGCAGTTCAACACCGGCATGCGGGAGCTGGTACCGTTCAAAGGAGCCGAGCTGGTGGAGGTCTACGACGCCTTCGCGGCGCACAACCCGCCGGAAGGTTGGAAAAATCTGTTGGAAATACCCTGCTTCGACATGTCAGTACCGGTCGATTCCGGCTGCCACCCCAATCCCGACGGCCACGCCTTGATGGCCGACCTGATGATGGAACTCTACGATCCGGAGTTCGTCCGCCTCAGTCCGCCCCGGGATATCACGGCTGAAGCTCTGGCCGCCCGCAACGGCATTCTGGTCGGCTGGGAGCATCCGGGGTCGTGGAATATCGATCACTACCGGATGGAGTTCGGCAGCGCCGAAGATCAGCTCAGCGAAAGCATCGAACTCAACCAGTCCTCACTCCGCTTCGTCTATCTGAAACGATACTTTTCTCCCGGAAGCACTTCGCAGCTTTTTCGGATTGTTCAGACTGCATCCGGTCCGATGCTGGTGTTCTACCGGCCGACGACAGTCTACTTCAGACTGGTATCGGTCAGCACTTCGGGAAGAGAGAGCTCGTATTCCGAGATTTATTCGTTTGATTTGGGGAAATAAAAAAGGGGTTTGATGAATCAAACCCCTGCAAGTCGATCTGCAAACTGATTTATTTCTTGATTTCTGCCTTTCCGGAAGCGGTTTTTACAACGATCACAGGTGAGGATGCCTTGCGTTCGGCGTTCTTTCTGACATACGTTTGATCGTTCTTTTCGAATTCCTCTTCCTTGTCGAATGTGAAAGGAGCAATGATGGGACGTCCTTTTTTGGCCGACATTTCGAAGCGTCCGTTCATCGCCTGACCGTTGAAATCCAGGACGGCATCGCCTGAAGCCGAAGCTACGGTGATGTCAGATTTCAGAGGGGCGGACAGCGTTACTGCCACGTTTCCGGAAGCGGCTTTGAAGCTGCTTTCATCTTCGAGAGATACTTCTCCGGCCTGGATGTTTCCGCTGGCGCAGGTGATGTGAAGCGCGCCTCTGGTTTTATTGAGATTGATTTCACCCGAGGCGGCTGTACAACTGATGTTTTTGCCCGTACTGTCCTCGATGCTGATTTCCCCACTGGCGGATTTCACATCGATTTCACCGCTGATTTTTTTCAGACTGATGTCACCACTTGCGGTACGGACGTAGAGTTCACCTTTCATGTTTTCCAGTTCGATGTCTCCGCTGGCTGTATGCAGGGAAATTTTTCCGGCGACATTTCGGATGACAAAATCCCCGGAAGCGGTTTTTGCCGTTACGCCGCTCTGGCAGCCTTCAAGGTCCAGATTCCCCGATGCGGAACAGAATTCAACGGCCGTTCCGGCGGGAAGTGAAATCTCCCATTTAGATTCACCGTTGCAGCTGCCTTTCGTGAACTTCTCTTTCAGGAGCAACAGATCACCCTGCTCTTCAAACTTCGGGGTGTACTCTTCTTTGTCGAAAGTGTACTCGACTTTCACAACAATCTTGTTTGCATTACCGGTTACGATCCGGCAGTCACCGCTGACCAAGGCCAGCTTCAACGTTTTCTTGGCGGCAAAGGAGTGATTCTCCGTCTGGGGGGCTGCCGAGCTCAGGGTCAGGCACAAAGCCAGGGTAAGTACGGTCATGGTAATCCATCGGTTCTGTTCTTTCATGTTTCACCTCGTATTGGGAATTTGCCCGAAGGCATACCTACAATACGTTGGAGAACGAGGGCTTTGGAACCTGAAATGGAAAGATAGAACCGTTCTCGGGTTCTGGATTGCAATTTTGGACTTTTATAGTTTGATGCGGAAGCCCAACCGGAGTGTGAGAATACCGTGGATGTCAAGAATGGAAACGCCGACGGAACGATCCTTCAGATCGGGATCACTGCTGGGGTAATAAAAAACGGCCGAGCCCCACTCCTTTTCAATCCGTTCCCCGATTAGAAACCATTCTCCATCCCACTCCCGTGTAACTCCTCCGGCGATGCTGGCACCGGGGCCGCTTAGGGAGGGGATATGGTAGAAGCTGTAACCGGTTTCGATGAAGACGCCAAAGTGCCGGTTCAGAGGGTAGTGAAGGCTGATGTCCCCGCTGATTCCGACACCGATGCCGTTACCCTTCATGATCAGTTTCCGTTCATCCTGGTATATCAGGTATTCGAGAACCGGATTGACTTCTCTGGCCTCGATACGATCGATGATGTCCCGTTTCAGCTTGGCCCGGGCGAATACCGGTCCTGCGGACAAACCCAGCTCCGCCGTCAGTTTGGAGCCGAGGAGCAGATACCAGCTGACTCCCAGATTGGGAAAGGTCAGGCTCAGACGGGTGTCCTGGGAACGGTAGTCCAGGGAATCGGTTAAAACCCGCCAGTTCTGATTGCGCTGGTAGCTGAAAACACCCGAATTGGTGGAGTTTCGGCTGAGCAGGTGCAGACCGGCTGTTATGCTGAATCGCTTTCCCAGCTTGTACGAAAATTTGCTGCGAACGGAGAATGCATAACGGTATTCGCTCAGCCCCGGATCGCTCTGAGTCGAGTAGTAGGGATTACTCCGGAAGTAGAGATCGAGGTAGCGGTTATCGGCTTCTGTAAAGCGACTCAGGTCGTTGTCAGCCAGGAACTGCACCCCCCCGGAAAAGTCAAACTGCCAGCGAAGATCGGAGTCCTCCTTGTTTTGCGATGCCGGGAGAAGGATCGACAGGCAGAGAACCAACGGCCCGATCCAGTTTGATCCGATCATTTTATTTCTCCTCCAGCCAGGTACTGACATCATCGAACAAGGCTTGGGGTTCGGTCAGGGATACGGGATGGGAACTGTGGCTGTAGTAGGGAAAGCGGATCATGCGTATGAGACTGCCACTCTGGTTGAGGACATCGTTTCGGTATTGGATTTCTATCTGCCCGGGACGTTTTACTCCGACAGGGAGATCCGTCCGGTGAACCGATTGCGCCACCAGGTTGTCGTGCATGCCCAGGGCGGGCGGCATGGCGTTGGTGTAAACTACCAGATCGAACTTGGCGTTGGTGACGAAGGTTTTAACGTTTATCAGGTTCTGCAGAAATTTCTGTCCGGTCATGGGATGGTAGGAGTAGGATGCGTATCCCCTGGCAAAAGGGGCGTTAAGATAGAAATAAGCGACAAATCCGTCTCTGGTGGAACTGCTGTAGTAGGCGTCGTAAGCGAGCAGCGGGCCGAACAGGTTGGACAGGCTGGCCCGATCGCCCGGTTTTCCGTTCCCGGATGAAAAAAGGTGCCTGGATCGGATCATGACCTTCTGTTCCGATGTCAGCAGGGGATAGATCCACTGGTGTTCCGGCAGCAGTACGGTGGAAGCATCCGGTACGTAGCGGAGATACTTGTAGGCCCTGGACCGGGAGTCGGGGAGAAGCTCGGGGATCGAAGCCGGATCGATGCCGATGACGGCTTCGAACTGTTCGGAGTCCAGCAGCAGCTCGGCGGCGTGATCGAAGAAGCTGTCGGTCCAGCCCGCCGGCTTGTGGCATCCATAAACATCGCGGCCGGCGACGTTTTCGATGAAATCATAAATATTGGACATGGTGTCGCAGTTGTTGTCGCTGCAGGGGGTGTAAATGGTTCCGGTCTCCGCTGCGATCTGGTAGACCAGAGAGCCCGGCTCTTCGAGCATCGGTCCGTCGAAATTGCCTCGGTAGTCGTCGATGGCCGGTTGGATGAGAATCTGTCGACCGAACTGACCGGCGATCACTTCCGGGGGAACCGTTTCACCGCTGTAGTCCGGGAACACCGTGTCGTAGTGGGCCTGAATCAAATCGGCCAAAGCCTTGTCGCGATAGATACTGAGACTTCCGGCGTAATCCCGGTAGTGAAGCAGCATGTTCAGCATCAGGGTGGCCCGTACGCCTCCGTAACTTTCGCCGACAATGACGATTGGATTGTCCTGTAACTCGGGATGGTCGGACAGAAAGGCCAGAAGGACACGGGTATACTCAGCTGCATCGAGGTAACTGTTGAAATTGCGCCCCGCGAACTCGGTGGAAAGGTCGTCGACGTTTCGGGAAGAACCGGCAGGCAGGATGCCATAGGAAAAACCGGCGCAACGGGCATCAATGTACAGGAGATTGCCGAGTTGGGTCCAGCTGCAAGGATTGTTAACATACTGGTCACCGCCGCCGGTGATCTGATTGTCGAGGGTCTTGCGGCCGGTGTAAAAGCCGAGAAGACCTGCGGTGGTGGCACTGCCAGGTCCTCCGTTGAAAAACAGGAAAAGAGGCTTGTTTTCGGCATCGTTGTCGGCCCTGATGAAGGAGTAGAAGAGTCTGGCTTGGGAGGAGGTGAAGGTCATGGCGCTCAGAGCTGTACCGTCATGGAATGTATAGCTGACTGCCGGTACGGTGTAGTAGCCGGCCTGATCCCGGACTTCCGCTTCCAGCATGCCGATGAAGTACAGACAAATCAAAACAATCAGAATGAATTTCATGATTCCTCTGCTCATGCTTTCTCCTTGTTGATCCCGGATGATCATATCATGATGGTAAAGTGATTTCCCGTTGTTTCGTGGCATGAATGCAACGGTTGGTCACAAAATCAGGAGGAGGTCTGTTTCCTCCAGCTCAGCAGACGGCGTTCTCCTTTGATTGTCTGAAGGGGAGAGATGAGCTGACTGATTTCGAGGACCCCCCGATAGGTGTCATCCGCATCACGAAGGGCTAGATAGCGAATCAGGACCTTCCCTTGAGGCAAATCGATCCAGAATTCGGCCGTATTCTCTTTTCCGCTACGGAAAGAGCGGATAATCTCCTCGACGACAGCCACGCTTTCCGGAGGATGACAGTTTTGAACCAACCGGCCGATGATGGCCCGGCTGCGAGGGAAGATGCGTTCATTGCCTTCCGAAA
Source organism: uncultured Clostridia bacterium (assembly GCA_964391685.1). GTDB lineage: Bacteria > Acidobacteriota > Aminicenantia > UBA2199 > UBA2199 > CAYMND01. Next base: position 7,067 of record CAYMND010000082.1, read on the forward strand.
AATAAATTACCCGGTCGTTTTCATCCACCAAGGTCAGGTCCATGGGCAGGTGGTTGAGCAACAGATTGAGTTGTTCTCGGTTGAGACGCCCGCTTCCCAGATTGAATGTTTCCTCTTGTAGGGGTGGTTCATGGGCTTCAACGGCAGACATGCCGAGACTGGTTGCTTGAGGAGGTTCGAAAGGCCAATCGAGAGCGAGGCTTTGTTCCAGCATTTCCTGCCAATCAGCAGCTTCCAGGGTGGCCAGCATGTGTGGGAAAAGAATCTTTTCTTCCCGGAAAATGACGGCTGACAGATCGAAGAAGATCCTCCCGATGATTTTGTTGAACTGTTTTTGGTTTCTTTCCGCCTCGGAAAGAATAGTCAAGGTTTCCTTGAGATGACGGCGGATGTCATCATGGACCGACCACATGACAGCCAGACAGCGAAAATCGGGCCAGCGTTTTTCAAGAAGGGGGAAAACGGCATTCTCCTTGATTGTGTAATGAGCGGTGAACCGTTTCAGAACCAGCAGTTGTTTCCGGATATCCGACAGCAGAGCGATGTCGTCCGGTTTGCGAACCAGTCTGGTCAGTAGAGGTCGAAGAGCCGACAGAGCACTTTCAGCCTGGTGATTGTTCTGACGCATGGTGTTGAGGAGTGGATACTGTTCGGGAAGTGATGAAGTCTGTGCAGAAAGGCTCCGGTTGAAGAGGTGGATCAGCTTGTTGACTCCTGGTTTAAGGCGTTCTATGGGAATTTCCTGACGCACCAGATCATCCACCAGGGTGATCAGACTGGCAGGGGTTATCCGGTTGATCAGTTCCCTGTCGGCGGCAACTGCAGTCGCCGGGTCGGGACCGTCGATGACCCGAAGGGCGAAGCGCAGAAGATGCTGGCGTTCGATCCCCGCCTGTTCGCTGTAAATCGACATGTCACCCTCCTGACTCTTCTTCCTTCATCATACCAAAAGGTCTGTCTCAATGTCCATTATGGGTGGCACCGAGAGTGTGGCACCGAAAGTGAGCTCGTGAAACTGAAGTTTTTTTGGGATTTGCTGCTTTAACCGATGCTTTGCTTGGCTTGTTGACTTTTGAACAGTGTTTTCTTTACACTCGAAACATGGGCAGGAAAAATCCAATAGGTGGCTGGGTTCGGATAGTTGTGCTCTCGGGGCTCATTCTGGCTGCGGGTATTCATCTTGTGGGACAGACGGAGATCTTCCCTGTGCCTTTGAGCCAGCGACTGACATGTTACGACATGAAGGTGAATCTCGATGCGGTTCATAAGCTGATCAAAGGAGAAATGCAACTGCACTGGAAGAATCCATCGACCGATTCCGTTGGCGAATTGCAGTTCCATCTCTACCTCAATGCCTTCAAGAATACGAAATCCACTTTTATGACGGAATCCGGCGGCTCCCATCGGGGATTCGGCATCGATGAGGATCGAGCGGAGGACTGGGGGTTTATCGATGTTCTGCGTTTTCGGACAGCTGACGGGGAGGATCTGACCAATAAGATTCGTTTCATTCAGCCAGATGATGGTAACGCCGATGATCAGACAGTAATCTCCGTGCCCCTGGCTGTTCCGGTTCCTCCGGGTGGCGAAATCCGGGTTTTGATTGATTTTGTTTCCAAATTACCCAAGATCTTCGCTCGTACCGGCTACAGTGACGATTATTTTCTGGTGGCCCAGTGGTTCCCAAAACTCGGGGTCTACGAAACCGCCGGTCAACGCTACGCTGAGACGGGCCAGTGGAATTGTCACCAGTTTCACGCAAATTCTGAGTTTTATGCCGATCACGGAGTCTATGATGTGGAGATAACACTGCCCGAACGCTTTATTGTGGGGAGCGGAGGAATCACCCGCCTGGAAAAGAAAAACGGAGACGGGACAAAGACATTGAAAATCCGGGCAGAGGATATTGTTGATTTCGCCTGGGCGGCTTCCCCACGGTTCAGGGTGGTGGAAGATCGCTGGAAGCATGTGGATATCAAGGTTTACCTGCAGCCGGAACACCTCAGGATGGCAGAACGGCATACTGAATCCGTCAAGGCGGCTTTGGCCTATTTCGAAAAACA
>CAYMND010000083.1:0-9091 GCA_964391685.1 uncultured Clostridia bacterium
CGCGGCCGGGGGGTGTTCCGCAGGTTGTTCGAGGCGGCCTGCACCCTGGCCGAGGAGACAGGAAACGTCATCTCTCTACGGCTTTACGTCGACGAGTTCAACCAAACCGCTCAGGCCAGCTATCGAAAAATGGGGATGTCGGCATCTCATTACCATATTTTCGAACTGACATTCTGAAAAAGGTCCGATGATCGAATCGGTCATCACGGTTTGATGGGATTACGGGTCAACTGGCCGTTCACGGTACGCAGAATGCCCAGCGGGTTGGCGTTTTGCAGGGGTGGCGGCAGCAGCTGATCCGGGAAATTCTGATAGCAGACCGGACGGATGAAGCGATCGATGGACGCGGTTCCGACAGGGTGAACCGGCTGTCACTGGAAGCTGGGTAGGGGCCTCCGTGGACCATCGCCGGGCTGACTTCGACTCCGGTGGGAACTCCTCCCCACAGAAGCCGTCCGGCCTTTCGGTGGGCTCCCCGCAGCAGGGGCAGTACGGCTTCCGTTTCCGACTTGTCTGCGTGAAAAGTGATGGTCAGTTGTCCGGGGAGCATGTCCAGCAGGAGCCTCATTTCCTCGACATTCTGGCATCGGACGAATAGTGAGGCCGGCCCGTACAGCTCCTCCTGGAGATCCGGATTGGACATGAAATCGGAAGCGGAAGTTTCAAACAACTGCGGACTCGGTTCGGTGACGCTTAAATCGCAGATGGTGTGAGGAATGAGATCGTTGCGATCGCAACGCGAATGGATGGCATCGCAATACCGCCGGCTGATTTCCCGGGTTACCATGTAGCCGCAGGGTTGAACCGCCAGCTGGTCCTTCAGCAGAAAAATGAACCGGTCCAGCTCCCTTCCGTCCAGGGCTACCAGCAATCCCGGTTTGGTACAGAACTGTCCGTTTCCCACCGTGATGGAGGATGCGATCTCCTTGGCCAGATTCTGGGCTTCCTTCTTGAGCTTTTCTGGAAAGAGCAGAATGGGATTCAAGCTGCCCATTTCCGAAAAAACCGGGATCGGACGCGGTCTGGAAGCAGCCAGGTTGAACAGGTGGCGGCCGACGAAATGCGAACCGGTAAAGGAAACGGCCTCGATCAAGGGGTGCATGACCAGAAGCTCGGATGTCACCGGCAGGCATCCTTGAATCATGGAGAAGCTGCCCTCGGGAAAACCGATGCGGCTCAATCCTTCGGTGATCGCCTGGGCGGACAGGGCCGAAGTCCCGGGATGGGCCGGGTTGGCCTTGACTACGACGGTATTGCCGGTGGCCAGTGCGCTCATGGTGTCTCCACCGGCCACCGAAAAGGCCAGAGGGAAGTTGCTGGCACCGAAAACAGCGATCGGACCGAGAGGCTGATGGTTACGGCGCATGTCGGATTTGATGGGGATACAGCTGTTGTCTGCCGTCTGGATGGTGGCGTTCTGCCAGGGTTTATCCACGATATGGTCGGCCAGCGCCTGTATCTGACCGGTTGCGCGTGTCATCTCTTTCTGCAACCGGTCGATGGGCAGTCCGGTCTCCCTGTGAGCGCGGGCGATAATGTCCTCACTCCATTTCTGCAGCGACTTGATGATGGACAGCAATCCCTGGGACAGTTTTCCCGGGCTGAAACTGCGGGTGATTTTGTAGGCCGCCAGGCTCATGGAAGCAGCGGTGTTGACAATCTCTGCGTCGGCTTCATGAAAAAGCGGCGGCATCGGATCACCGCTGCGGACTTCGAAACCCTGAAACGGGGGGGGTTGAGACGTTTCTCGCCAGATTCCGGCGATTAGATGACCCTTGTTAACGGCCATGTTGCCCTCTAAACACCGAAACTGGTGCCCACGGCCATGGCGGTGGCAACCAGGTCGGAATCTGGTTTCACCCTTCGGGGTACGGCAATGGCTTCACTGATGGGAATGGTTTTGATTTCCTGGCCACGGAGTCCGACCATGGATCCGAATTCACCCTTGACCAGCGCTTCGACGGCATGGTGCCCGAAACGGGTGGCCAGGACGCGGTCGAACGGGGAGGGGCTGCCCCCGCGCTGTACGTGTCCCAGAATGGTGTACCGGGTTTCTATGCCGGTCATGTCCTCGATCTGGTTGCCGACTATGGTTGAAATACCACCCAGGCGGATGGGATCGTTGGGGTCGGCCACTTTTCGGGCCGCCACCCTTTCTCCGCCTTCCCAGGTCGCTCCTTCGGCGACGACGATCAGGGAGAAGCGTTTACCGCGGTGGGAGCGTTCGTCGATTTTTTCGGCGATCTTCTCCATCCTGAAAGGAATTTCCGGAATCAGAATGACATCTCCGCCACCGGCGATGCCCGACTCCAGCGCGATCCAGCCCGCATATCGCCCCATGACTTCGATGACCATGATCCGATGATGGGATTCAGCCGTCGAATGGAGCTTGTCGATGGAACTCGTGGCCACGGACAGTGCCGTGTCGAAACCGAAGGTCACATCGGTACCGTCGATATCATTGTCGATGGTTTTCGGAACTCCGACCACCGGAATGCCGCATTTTCGGTACAATTCTTCGGCGATGGCCTGGGTACCGTCACCACCGATGGTGATAATAGCTTCCAGTTCGTTGTATTCCACGGTTTTAACGGCCTGGACCGATACATCCTGGTAGTTCCTTTCTCCGGAATCGTTGATCACCGGATATTTGAAGGGATTGTCGCGGTTGGAGGTTCCCAGGATGGTTCCTCCCCTGGGAAGGATGCCGGAAACGTCTTTGAGCTCGAGATGACGAACGTTCTTGTTGATCAGACCGGAATAACCGTCCAGTATGCCGTAGACCTCGATGCCGTGTTTTCGGATGGCACAGTTGACCACCGCCCGGATGACCGCGTTCAGCCCCGGGCAGTCTCCTCCTCCGGTAAGGACCCCGATTCGTTTCAGTTTTTTATGGATCATGCTCACAATCCTCCTCGCCCCGGCAACGACATTTATTTTCGTCGTAACAACCTGAGATTGATTATATATAGCCTAATTGCTGCCGCTCTTTTTTTCAAGAGCTTTAAGAACTTCTCCGATTTTTTGTTCGTCCGCTTCTCTTATGTCAATCTTTTCTCCCAGGTACAGGTCGATCCTGGAAAAAGGTTTCGGGATGATGAAGCGATCCCAGCTGCGGCTCAGAATCCAGGCCCTGGACGCCCCCCAGCAGACCGGAAGCAGCGGGGCACCGCTTTTCTGAGCCAGTTTGACTACTCCCGGTTTGACCTCTCTCAAGGGACCCTTTGGACCGTCGGCGGTGATCAGAATGTCCTCCTCGGAGGTTCTGGCCAGATGGATCAGTTCGAGCAGCGCCCGGGCGCCTCCCCGTGAGGATGAGCCCCGGATGGGTTTCATGCCGAAGGTTTCGGCTATCGAGCTGATCAGTTCACCATCCTTTGACATGGAGATCAGCGGTCTGGCTCCCACGTGGCGGAAATGAAACATCAGGTAGAGCAGGTGACGATGCCAGAAGATAAAAATCCGGGCACCCGGATGGAACGGTGCTTCCCCGTGGACCTGAAGCCGGCAGCTGCGGAGCAGAAGGCTGATCAGCAGATGACCCAGCCGACGGATCAGAAAGACTTTAATTCTCTTTTTCCAGCCCATATAAGCGGATTTTTTCCAGTAACACTTTGTAGTTCACGCCCAAACGGCGGGCTGTTTCGCTTTTGTTGCCCATGGTTTCCTCCAGTACAGAACTGATTTTTGCCCGGGCGGCGAAATCGGATGCCCGGCGACAGACCGTCTTGAGATCTCCGTCCATGGAAAAACTGGGATCGGTGTCCAGCAGAGGCTTTTGCGGAAGCATGATGTGGAACGGCTCCAATTCGTCCGTTTCGCACAGAATCACCGCACGCTCAATGGTATTCTGGAGTTCTCGTATGTTTCCGGGCCAGGGGTAGTTGCGCAGTTTTTTCTGGGCCTTGTCGCTGAGTTTCATGGTTCCCCGCTTCAATTGCCGGGCAATGCGCTCGACGAAATAGTCGGCCAGGATGGGGATGTCTTCCGGCCGTTCCCGAAGCGGAGGCAGGTTGATGGGGAATATGTTGATGCGGTAGTAGAGATCCTGACGGAAGCGGCCGTTGCGTACGGCATCTTCCAGACGGCAATTGGTGGCGAAGACAAAACGGAGATCGAGAGGGATCTCCTTGTGACCGCCGATGCGGACGATTTTTTTCTCCTCGATCACCCGGAGCAGTTTCCCCTGAAGCGGCAGGGAGAGGTCCCCGATTTCGTCGAGGAAGAAAGTGCCCCCCTGGGCCAGTTCGAGTTTTCCCATCTGGCGACGGGACGCATCGGTGTACGCTCCGGGTTCGTGGCCGAACAATTCGTTTTCCAGAAGGGTTTCGGGAATGGCCGCGGAATTGAGGGCGATGAAAGGAGCTTCGCGGCGGGGGCTGAGCAGGTGGACGGAACGGGCGATGAGCTCCTTGCCGGTGCCGCTCTCTCCGAGCACCAGCACCGGGGTGTCGGTGGCCGCCACCTGCGTGACTTTCCGGGTCTCCCTCAGAAAATCCGGATTCTTTCCGATTATCGGGGTTTCGGACATTTGTTCCTGCATCAGTTCCTGGAATACCCGGTGTTCGTGACGCAGGCGGTTCTGCTGTACCGCATTTTCGATCAGCAGGAACAGGTGGTCCGGATCCACCGGCTTGACCAGAAAATCGAAGGCTCCCAGTTTCATGGCTTCCACGGCCCGCTCCACCGTTCCGTAGGCTGTCATGATGATGATGGGGATTTTTCCGCCTTCGATACGACGCAGAATGGTCAGGGCATCGGTATCCGGAAGCTGGAAATCGGACAGGATGACATCGAAATAGCGGCTCTGAATGAGTTGCAACCCTTCAGCGGCCTGGGCGGCCGATTCAACCTGGTATCCGCTCTCCTTCAGGATGTTTTCCAGCATTTCTCGCATGGACCGGTTGTCTTCGATGATCAGGATTCTGGTTTTCATCTTATGCATTCCATTATAGCCCAATGCCCGGGTTGAATGCTACCGTCGCCCTGACTCGGGATCCAGTTCGAAACGACAGCCGACCCTTATCGGCTGTCTTCCGGAATATCCGAAGGTGCTCTTGTCAAGGTTGTCGATTCGGCATAAGATAGCGGAACTGTCCGGAGGCGTGTCTCCCAATGATTCTCTACCTGGCTCCCTTGCACGGTCTGACCGACTGGGTCTTTCGTGGTGCATACTTCCGCCATTTTCCCGGTTTCGACGCCGCACTGGCCCCGTTCATTGCTACCGCTCGTACCGATCGGATCCGGAAGCTGCATTTTCGGGACCTTCTGCCCGAACGGAATCGGGACATCCGCTTGATTCCGCAGCTGCTGGGCGATGACGCCGGCGGGATGATTCAGACGGCCCGGGTGTTGGTCGGCATGGGCTACCGGGAGCTGAACTGGAACCTGGGCTGCCCGCATCTCCGTGTGACCAGAAAGCAACATGGATCGGGCCTGCTGCCGTTTCCGGACCGGATCGACCGGATACTGGACCAGGTCTGCTCCCTGACTGTTGCGACCTGGTCGATCAAATTGCGACTGGGGTACGAGGAAGCGGGGGAAATCCTGCGCCTGCTGCCCGTGCTCAACCGCTATCCGTTGAACGGTGTTTTTCTCCATGCCCGGGTCGGCGTGCAGCTGTATCGGGGCGAGGTCGATCTGGACGCTTACGCCGCCGTGGCCGGACTGTGCCGGCACGAGCTCGTCTACAACGGCGACATTCTGAACCTGGAACGCTTTGCCGCGTTGAGCCGGCGTTTTCCGCAGCAGCAATCCTGGATGATCGGCCGTCCGGCCGTGCGCGATCCCTTTCTGGCCGGAGAAATCAGGGGCGGGCCCTTCCCGGCGGATGCACTGGGGCGTATCCGCTCTTTTCATGACGAGGTGTACGGCCGGTACCGGGAGATCCTGTCCGGCCCGGTTCCGGTACTGAATAAGATGAAAGGGATCTGGCACTTTTTGGGTGATTTTTTCCGGCGGTGCGGACCTGCAGCGGTCCGGCTGGAACGCTGCCACAGCTTGGAAGAGTACGAACAAGCGGTGGGTATGATTTTGTCCTGAACTTTTCTCATCCGTCCGCTTCGGTTTACGGGACATCGTGATGGAAAAAAAAACGGGCTTGCGGTACAATTTTTATCGATGGCACGAATGTCGTGAAGAGGTGAAGGATGATGGAACATTGCCTGGTACTGATTAAACCAGACGGAGTGGAATTGTCGTTGACCGGCGAGGTCATGACCCATCTGGACCGGGAGGACCTGTTTCTGGTGGGCAGCAAGGCAATAGAAGTGGATCGTGAACTGGCCTGCGCACACTATTACGAACATCGGGAGAAGCCTTTTTTCGAAGATGTGGTCAAATACCTGACCGGCGGGTATCACAGTTTCCCCTGGGTATACGCGTTTGTCTATTACGGTGAGGATGTCTGTGCCAAGATCCGCCAGATCGTCGGCCGTACCAACCCCCTCGAAATCGATCCGGGACGAAAGATCGTCACCCTGAGACAGAAATACGGGCGAAACGTCATTGTCCTGGACGATTTCGGCAACGAGCGTTTCGATGAGGACGGCCACGTGCTGGTTCGATTCGAAAACGTACTGCACGCAAGTTTTTCCGATATGTCCGAGTATGAGGTCAAGCTCTGGTTCCAGCCCGAGGAAATTCTTTCACACGCCCGTCTGTACCCGGTGGTGGAGGATGGAGAGGGCGGCTTGATGTGGCTTCATCCGGCAGAGGATGTTCTGCGCCAGCGGATTTGCTGTCACTGATGAGCGGTGGAAATTCTTCTTCTGACAGCCGATCCGCCGCGGGTGGAGTCCGTCTGATTGTTGTCGGTCTGAAGCGCAAGCATCGGGATCTTCTCGTTCAATTGAGTTCACGATGGCCTACGGATGTGCTGGAGAAGGGGGAATCCGAACCTCCGGAATGGTTTCCCGGGCATGCGGCGTTGCGATACGTCCGGGAGGATGCGTCCAGCTTTCTGGTCTGGAGCCGTATGGCGCTGGACGACCTGACGGCAGTGATATCCACGGTTCCCGACATGACCCTCAATCAGGAATTGTGTCACATTATTTTCGATCGGTTGAAGCTCGCTGTCCATTATTACATCCTTGCGGAAGATTATGATCCTCAACAGAACCAGGAATTGCGGGAACGGTACGGTGCAGAGCTGATTTCTCCGGCAGCCCTGGCTCAGGAAATGCTGCTCAACAGACTGCTGACCCGAACCATTTTACCGCTCAACATCGGATTGGGTAAAGGTGAGATCCTGGAAGTCGAGATATCGGCCCGGTCGCATCTTGTGGATCGCCCGCTTCGTCATATCCGGCCGAAGGAGTGGCACATCGCAGCCATCTACAGACAAGGGCGGTTGCTTCTGCCCACCGGAGACGTTTCGCTCCAGGTGGGGGACCGTGTGATCCTGGTCGGTGATCCCACTGTCGTTTCCAACCTGGCTGAAGCCTTGTTGAAAGGTGAACCACAGTTTCCCAGACCGTACGGTTCCCATATCGCCATCCCCTTGTTGAAGGATTGGCGATTCGCAGTCCAGGAGCTGGCTCTCTGGACGAAGACCTGTTCCATCTGCAAGGTACATGTGGTTTCTTTGAAACCGGGGGGTGGGGAAAACCAAGTTCTGGAACTCGAAAACCACATCGGCAGGAAAGTCGAAACCGGCGAAGAAACGAGCCTGCGCGCTTTCTTCTCGGCAGTGCCTTTTGACAGCGGCCTGGTGGTCATTCCGAAAAGAGGCAGAAATTGCAGGAGGTTCTTCCGTTCCGGCAGGATCCATGTGCCCGTTCTTCTGGCTTCCGGTAAGACTCCCTACTCCAGGGTGGTTGCCGGGCTCGATGGAGAATGGCCGGACTTGACCCTCGACATCGCTCTGGATGTCAGCCGGATTCTCGGTCTCCCCCTGGAATCCTATATCACCCGTCAGCCATGGGAGATCGGGGGAGACGAAAGCATCAGGAGGGCCGAGGTCAGGGAAAGACTGATTCGGGATCTGTCGATTATACATGGACAGGACCTGCCGATGCACCGCTTTGAAGGAAATCCGGTCACCGAGGCCGTGAACTGGCTCAACCGGCGGCAGAACCCTTTGCTGGTCATCAGTTATCGACCCGGGGAGTACGCCGGATGGGTTCTGGCCAAACCGGTCCTGGCGCCGCTTCTCAGTGACCGGTACGACGGATCCGTGCTGCTGGTTCCTGTGACCGAGGCGTCCGATCCGAAGTCATGAACATCAACGATCTGATATACCTGCTGCTCATCACGCTCGGGGCGTACCTGATGCCCTTTGTATCCAAAAAACTTCTGTTGCCGTCTCCGGTCGGCGAGATGCTGTTCGGTGTCGGTGTTGCCGCCCTCTGGCAGCTGCAGGAGCCCCGGGAAGGGAATATCGTGCAGTTTCTGGCGGAACTGGGTTTCGTTCTGCTGATGTATCTGGCGGGGATGGAGATCGAGATCGATCTGCTGAAGAAAAGGCCCTTCCGGGATCTGGCCGTTATGGGATTATACTACGCTCTGGTTCTGTTGCTGTCTCTTTGGGTGGTGTCATGGTGGGGCGAATCGGTGATTCTGGCGCTGATGATGAGCATGGTGGCGGTGGGTCTTCTTTTTCCCGTTCTCAAGGAGGCGGGGCTTCTGAACCGGGAGACGGGAAAGAAACTCCTCCTGCTGGCCACGGTGGGAGAGATGATCAGCCTGATCACTCTGACCCTGTACAGTCTGTGGGTTCGGAGCGGATTCAGCCTGGCGACAGTACTGCACCTGATGCAGCTGCTGGGTTTCGCTCTGGGCGCCTGGTTGGTCTGGAGATTTTACCGCTGGCTGGTCTGGTGGCATCCGCAGCTGCTCATGCCGTTCTACCATATCGGCGAGGACGCCCAGGAGGGGGGGATGAGGGCCAGTCTGCTCAACATCTTTCTCTTCGTCACCCTGGCTCTATGGCTCCATCTTGAAATCATCGTGGGCGCTTTTCTCGGGGGCATGCTGTTCGGTGGGCTGCTTCACCAGAAGGAACGGATCAAGGAACGGCTGGGAACCATGGCCTACGGCTTCCTCGTTCCCCTTTTCTTCATTCATGTCGGTATGACGCTGCCCCTGACTC
>CAYMND010000084.1:0-9084 GCA_964391685.1 uncultured Clostridia bacterium
TCCTGTCGGACCCGGACAACCGGGAGCTTGTACAGCATCTGGCCAAAGAGGGATTGAACATGGAGGAGACAGCAATCCGTCACGACAATCCGGAGGGTCCTTTCAGTAGTCAGACATGGGTGATCACCGGCTCTTTCATTTCCTTCCAGCCGCGGGACAAGGCAGCCGACCTGATCCGTACGCTCGGTGGAACCGTGTCGGGGTCCGTCAGTTCAAAAACCACTCATCTACTGGCAGGGGAAAAAGCCGGGTCCAAACTGGAAAAGGCACGCCGTTTGGGCATAGAAATCGTCAGCGAAGACCGGTTTCTCGAAATGCTGGAGTCCTTCGGTGCTGAAATCAGCGTTCTTTGACTTCAGCTTCGACCCGAAACATTTCCTCCCCTTTTCCCAGGGCGTTACTGGTGATAAAAACATAGGTTGAAAAGGAACCCAAACGGCTGGGATTGTATACCAGCTCCACTGTGATCGTCTCCCCGGGTTCCAACCTGGTCTTGGGGAAAATCAAGTACAGGTCCGCCGCATGCCTGACCTGGGTGATGCGAAGCTCCAGATTTCCCGGATTCCCGACAGTCAGCTGCTGCCTGGCCGGTGTCCCCAGGGTCAGCTTCCCGAGATTCACTTCTTTCTGGGAAATCTCGATATCGGCAAAATCGGTCACCTTGACCATTCCGGTGATCTGCAGTCTGGTTTTCGGAGAATCCTTATCGCTGCTGACCACCACCAGAGTCTTGATAACCCGACCACTGTATCCTCTGGAGAAAAAGCGGACCGGTATCACGCCGCCTTCACCGGGGCGATACTCTTTCTTGTCGAGCTGGGCCACCGTGCAGCCGCAGGTGGCATGGACCTGTTTAATGGTCAAAACTGAATCACCTGTATTGGAAAACTCAAATTTCAGATCGGCAACCTGTCCCTGAGTGACTTCGCCGAAGTGGAGACTCGTCTCCTTGAATTGCAGTTTGCCTTCGGCCATCAGGTTTCCAGAAAAAAGCACCGCCATCCCCAAGAGAAAAAGAAAAACCAATTTACCTTTCATTGCTCAGTTCCTCCAAACGCTTTTCCAGTTTCTTGATGCGCTCCGCATACGCTTCCAAATTTTTCAGAATAACGTAATTCCTGCGCCAGGAAGCCATATCCTGGTGCGGGCTGCCGGCGAATATCCCTCTATCTTTGATGGTACCGGATATTCCGGCCTGAGCCGCAATCATGGATCCCGAAGGGATGGTTGCGTGGTCGGCCACTCCCGCTTGTCCGCCCATAACCACATCGGCTCCGATCTTCACCGAACCCGATATACCGGTTTGCGCCGACAATCGGCATCTGGGTCCCAGATCCACATTGTGAGCCACCTGCACCAGATTGTCAAGCTTGGCATGCTCGTGCACCCGGGTCTGAGACAGCATCCCCCGATCGACACAGCTATTGGCTCCCAGTTCGACAGAATCATCCAGCCGAACCGATCCTACCTGGGGAATCTTTCGTGGTTCGCCGTTTTCCATGATGAGATAACCGAACCCGTCAGCCCCCACAACCGCACCGGGCTGAATGATGACCCGATCTCCCAATTCCACCTCTTCACGAAGAACCGCCCCCGCATATATCACACACCGACGGCCGATTCTAACACCCGGGTAGATGACTGCATGGGGGTGGATCTCAGAACCTTCGCCGATTTCCACATTTCCGGCTATTACCGCGAAAGGTCCGACACTGACATCCGTTCCGAGTATCGCCTCGGACGAGACACTGGCCTGAGGGCTGATGCCGGGAAACATGGGACGGTGAGGATGGAACAGTTCCAAGGCCCGGCAGAAGGCAAGCCTCGGTTTGTCCGCCAGTAAAAGGTTGGGGTAATCGATCCCGCTGTCCCGGGCCACAATCAGTGCCAAGGCTTTTAGGGATTCGACATCAAATCGCCGCCCCTTGTCAATAAAAGCCAGATCGCTGGGCCCGGCAACCTGAGGTTCCCGGATGCCCAGACATTCTGCGTTTCCATCTCCCTGAAGTTCGATTCCCAAAACAGCGGCAATTTCACTTAGTTTCATTTCTTTTCTCCTGATCGAACAGAAAGGTCAATTTCGCTCCGAAAAGCATAATGGCCATAGACAGTTCCATCCAGAACCCAAACAGGATGATGGCGATAATCGGTCCGTGAAGCTTGCCCATGATCGAGAAATGAACCAGATAATAGGTGTAGGTCCGCTTGGTCACTTCCCAGAGCAGTGCCGTCATCAACGCCGAAATAACGGCCCCCTTGAGATAGACTCTTTTGGTGGGCACCCACTTGTAGAGCACAAAAAGGAACAGAAAACTCATCAGGAAAGGCAGCAGAAAAAGGAGTAGGAAACTGTTCAGCTGTTTCCCGATAAACGGATCGAGGGCCTTGCCCATGAACAGCTTGTTCTCGAAGACACCTTTCAGTGTCGAAAGAATGCTGGCGCCAAGAAAAGAGACAAACGACAGGACACCGAAAACCAACAGCAGGGCAAACTCCCTGAGGCGGATGAGCAGAATGTTCTTTCCCCAGAAATGCTCCTGGTTGAGCCCATACATCTCGTTGACAAACTGGACGATCTTCTTGATCAACAAAAATCCCAGAAAGAAAAAGAACAAAGCGCCGATCAGACCAAACTCCTTGACCTTTGTGGACAAATCGATCGCACGGCGCAGCATGTCGGGAGATATGAGCGAAAAGAACTCCTCGGAAAAAGGGTAAACCGTCTTGAGCACTTTATCTGGATTCTTGATGAACCGGGCGAAAAAGAAGACGAAAAACGTAATCAGAAAGAGGGACGAGAAGATAGAGTAATATGCCAGGATCGCGGCCTTGTCAATGCCGTTCTCTTTTATGAAACTTCTCAGCGCCTTGGCCAGAAATTTCAACAACGATTTCGCTTTAAACACCGACTTTCTTTCTATCCGAGAGGCGCCCGGACCCCGTTACCCGATATTACCGGAAAATTCAGGGAGTCTTCCAGATCGCCACCATCCTGCTGCGATTCGCTCAATATTCGTCCTCATCGTCATCGTGACCGGAGTAATCCGAGAAATCCTCGCCTCCATTTTCATCGAAATTCTCGTCGTCTTCGTAGTAATCAACCGCTTCGTAATCATCTTCCCCGGCATCGTTCTTGCGAATCTGAATATACTTGAACAACTCTTCCTCATCCTCGAAATGACGGAAGAAATTGGCATCAACCTCACTGTAGAACAATTCGATATAATCATCGTCCACTGCACAGAACACCGACATCTGCTCATCGGTATCAATGTCACCGATGGTTTCAAAAACCCTTGTCGCCGCCTGCCTGAGAGCGTCCAGCGTGGCCCATGATAAAATCTCAACTTGTTGCATTTTCTTTTACCTCATATCAAATATCCTGATTTTGTCATGTTATATGTATGCATCTCCTCCGTCTTTGTCAAGTCCCTTTGATTGATATTTTTCACTTCATTCCCTGACTACCGCAAAAAGCATTTAATTTTCCGACATGGAAACCAGCACGGATCCCTGTTCGGCGGCCCACTGCATCCAGTGAGAGACAATCGCTCTCAACCGGAAATCAGTCTGACGGAAAGGTTCGTCGAAAGCAAGAAACGACGGAGCGGGTGAACTCCAGATCAATTTGAGCAACATCACCCCCGACTCCTGCCCCGAACTGAGCATCGAGGGATTGACTTTTCCGGCGTATCCTCCCAAGCCCGCATCCACAAAAGCCGAAAGACGGGCTCTGATCTCCGATGGCGCGGACTCTCCGATGAGTGGCAAGATCTCCTGAAGGGGCATCTGCCAAAGTGTCCCGACCTCAAAACCGAAGCACTTCAACTTCAGCACTTTCTCACTCAGTCCACTGCCCAGACAGGCCGGACAGTCTGCCGGAGGAACGAGCTCTCCGGAGCAGGCCGGGCACCGGCCCATCGGATCCTGCCTCAGGAAATGATTCGGAAGCAGAAGCGAACGTCGCGATTCCGCCTGCCCGGACAACTGCACGCTCAACCAAAACCATAACCCGCAGATCTCCAACAGGGAATCAAATGAAGATCTTTTCTCCCAGGGATCTGTGTCCAGTATATCGATATGATTGAACTTTCTAGGAAAAGTCCGTTTCACTTCCGCAATCATGCTTTTCAGCCGCCGGCTTTTCCCGCTGCCTCTACCTCCGAAAAACTCAAATATCGCACCCTTCCCGTCACCCAAACAGCGATTGACACGCTCTGCAAAGGCATTCTGATGCGGTAGCGGTTCGCACGACGCCATGGGAGTCACCTCGTCCAATGCGTTTTCTTCCTCGGAAAAACGAATCTGAGCCGCACATCCGGCCAGTAGCTCCGGCACCGGATTTTCCAGCCAGACTCGATTCCGATGATTCCCCAGATGCGCCATCAAACCCGTAAGCGTTCTCGCATCTGCAGCGCTCAAACCGACAGACTGATAATCCAGCAGCAGATCCTGTCCTCCGATTTTCCAGGTTAGGCATCGGCTGAGGACAAACAGCGACCGTTCGGAGCTGGACAGCGAACCCAGAGACCGGCTCAAGGGAATGTTCCCCAACCCGCATCCGCAAAGAATCGTCATCCTCTGCTCCCATCCCTTCCACCAGGAATGCCTGCCGTACCGTTCTCCCCCATCCAGCCAACGCATAGACGACTGGTCCAGCAGATCCGGCAAAGACACTCCTTGCCATTCGAATCCGCCCCACCCGGGAGAACGCGCTTTTTTGCCTTGAATCCAGGAAAAAAAGTCTGTACTGCTGAAGCGTTCCGTATCAATCTGACATTGCGGACAAAGGAATCGGGTGCTGTACGTGTGCCTTACCCCGCCGCAACTGGCCACGACAGAACCCAAACCTGCGACCATACATTGGTTGACTGTTTCGGACAACCTCCCTTCATCGACCTTGCCCATATTCAGCCGGTCAACCAGGATATCGGCTTCAATCCAGCTGTCCTGAGGCAAAGGAGCGACACCCGAGGGAGTCATGATACGCCAATACCCTTTGTCGACCAGCGACTCCCGCGACCCCGAAAAAGGAAACCCGATCAGGACCATCGCGGAGAAATCCTGCCGCAGCCGTTCACTCAGAGTGGAAAAAGATCCACTGTGACAAGTACGGCCACACTCCGGACAGCGCCAATTCAACTCCGATTCGATACGATGGAACAACAACAAATCGAAGCGAAGCAGATGAAGCAGACGCCACCGCTTCATCCTCATCCATTCTTCCTTCTTGGGTATGGGCAGAAGGTTGACAACTCCGGGTCGATGCTTTTTCAGCCAGCTGCTTTTGCCGCTGCCGTTCCTTCCGAGCAGGGCAATGGGAGCAAACGGAATGCGGTCGATCATGGATGTCGAATGAATGTCCTCGCCACTGAACTTCAGCATACTGTTTTCATATCCTGGATCTCTGAAATTAGGAACAATCTTACAGAGGTTATTCTTTGGGGAAGTAATATTTCTCGATGAACGGACGCTGGTATTCAAAACTCCAGTGTACATCGTGAACAAAGCGGGCCGCAGAGGAGACGTCTCCCTTCTCCAGGAAATCCACAATCCGGTCATGCTCTCCCACCGATGAAAGCTCCCACTCCTTCAGCCATTTTTCCTGGCTGGGGTAGTCGTAGAGCCTCTTCTTCAGATTCTCGACGATTCGGATCAGGTGCTGATTGTTGGAACGCTGCAGGTATAAGTTGTGAAAGGCAAGGTTCAGGACGTAAAACTGGTCAAACTGATCCTCTTGAAGACTTTTTTTCATTTGACCGTTGAGTCGCCGCATCTCATGAACTCCCTTCGAATCGATGGCTGCCCCGGCCAGCATCAGTGCTGATTGCTCCAGAGCGCCGATCACCTGATAGAACTGTCCGATTTCGTCGAGACTCAATCCGTTGACGTAGATCCCCCGCCGCGCCTGGATGTTCACGAAACCCTCCATTTCCAGCTGGATCAGCGCATCCCGCAACGGAGTCCGGCTGATGCCGAGCTCCAGGCTGGTTCTCTCCAGACTGATGGCCATGCCGGGGCGAAGCACATGTTGATGAATCTGCTGGCGTAGGTAGTCGTAGACCTGCTCTTTCAGGGATTTCATATTCAACGGTGAGGCAGCGCTCATCTTCAACGCCTCCTGGCAGCACATTTCGTCATTTGCATTACTCAACGGCAGAGGCAGCAAATTCCGACAACACCTATTTATTGAGGTTGGTGAAGGCGGCCAGCCCCGGATAGACGGCAGCGTCTCCCAGCTTCTCCTCGATGCGCAGCAGCTGATTGTATTTTGCAATCCGTTCACTGCGGGATGTGGAACCGGTCTTGATCTGCCCGGTGCCGAGTCCCACCGCCAAATCGGCGATGAAGGTGTCTTCGGTTTCTCCCGACCGGTGGGATACCACAGCCGTATACCGGTGCTTCTGTGCCATGCGGATGGTCTCGATGGTTTCAGAGACGGTTCCGATCTGATTCAATTTGATCAGGATCGAATTGGCCACCTGACGATCAAATCCCATCCTGAGTCTCTTGGGGTTGGTAACGAAAAGATCGTCACCGACCAGTTGAATGCGGCCGGCAAGCTTGTCGGTTATGGCCTTCCAGCCATCCCAGTCATCCTCGGCCAGACCGTCCTCGATGGAAATTATCGGGTATTTGGACACCAGATCGGCATAAAAATCGACCATTTCCCTGGGATTCAGGCTTTCTTTGGTGGATTTCTTAAAAACGTAGTGACCGTTTTCGAAAAATTCACTGGCCGCAGGATCCAGTGCGATGTAGACATCCTCACCCGGTTTGTAGCCGGCCTTTTCGACAGCTTCCATAATCACCTGCAGCGCTTCTTCATTGGATTTGAGGTTCGGAGCGAAACCGCCCTCGTCACCCACTGCGGTGCTGTACCCTTTTCCCTTCAAGACCGACTTCAATGTATGAAAGACTTCGGCGCTGATGCGCAGAGCTTCTCGGAATGTCGGAGCACCCACCGGCATGATCATGAATTCCTGAAGATCGACACTGTTGTCGGCGTGGGCGCCTCCATTCAAAATGTTGAGCATCGGCACGGGAAGTTCAACCGCTCCGACACCACCCAGATACTGAAAAAGGGGCAGCCCCGAATACTGCGCAGCTGCCTTGGCAACGGCCATGGATACCCCGAGAAGGGCATTGGCTCCCAGGTTGGATTTGTCCGAAGTGCCGTCCAGCTCCAACAGCCGCAGATCGATCCGACGCTGATCCAGAACTTCGAGCCCTTCGATTTCCGGAGCGATGATCTTGTTGATGTTCTCCACCGCCTTCAGCACGCCTTTCCCCTTGTAGCGCGCACTGTCTCCGTCACGCAGCTCCAGCGCTTCATGCACGCCAGTCGATGCTCCGGATGGAACCGCCGATATCACTTCGTAACCCGATTCCAGAGTCAACTCCACCTCTACAGTCGGATTGCCCCGGGAATCCAGAATTTCTCTTCCCTTTACTTCAAAAATTCTCATTGTCGTTCCTCCATAAGCACAGACCTCTTCTTCACGCCGTCAGCAACGCCGTTATCTCCGGACAGCCGCCGCATCAGAAGATATGAATCACTCTTCTTTCAAACTCTCTTTGCGCGTCACAAAATTCTTGACCTGCTTGACCGCGCTGCGGGCGGTCTGCGCCATCTTTTCAGATTGATCCATCATTTCATCGGCCGCTTTTCCCGCCGCATCCTTGATCTGTTTACGGGTTTCCTTACCCGACTGAGGAGCGAAGAGAAGGGCCAGGCCCGCCCCGATAGCAGCGCCGCTGAGAAAAGTCAGAAAAGAACTTGCAAAACTGCGTTGTTGTGACATTACCGTCCTCCCTTTATCTTTTTTACCAATTTCCAACCCAGCCTGATGGCCGGCAGAAAAGCAATGAAACCAGCCGAGCGGGACATCAAGGCTCGATTGACCTGACGCACCGCCTTGGAAACCGTAGTCACCGTTTCCCTGGATGTGTCCAGCAGCCTGTCGACCTGCTCAAGATCATTGTTGACGTGTTCGCTTGTCTTCTGCAGGGAAATGGCCAGACGCCGGACTTCAGCGGCTGTGGACTGAATTTCTCCCATCATGTCCCTCAGCCTGAGCAGAACCGGCAGAAGATAGGCCGCCAGCAGAATGAAAGCCACCGTAATCACTACGGCGCAAACCAGAAGAATGATTGTAGTTGCCGTCATGGGCTCCCTTCAGGATTGATCTACCCTCGCAATATATTAAGAATTATATGCTCAGTGGAATTGACTGTCAACAAGATACCCGATACTGTTTGAACACATGTTTTCGCCGAATACGAACATTTGATTCTGCAATCATCTTCGGTTAAGCTGGAACAATGGACAATTTCGGGCAGACATTCATGCGATTGCTGCTCAGCCTGGCAGCATTATTCGCCGGTGCAGCCTGCGAAGGCGACAATGAAATTCAATCCGGTGTCCACGTCCCGTCGATTCGTGATCCCCGACTGCAGAAGGAAATCAGCGGCAGAATTGTTTTCCAATCGGATCGCAGTGGAAACTGGGACATCTACAGCATGAACGCCGACGGCAGCGACCTGGTTCAACTGACACGCGAAGGTGCTTCGGACGAATATCCGGTCTGGTCCCCCAACGGAAACCACATCGCTTTCAAATCGAACCGTTCGGGGCGGTTTCATATCTACATCATGAAAGCGGACGGGAAAAACCAGCAGCAGATCACTTTCGGTTCCCGGGACGATGAAGACCCGGGCTGGTCTCCGGACGGCTCCCGGATTGCTTTTCAGTCCAAACGCACGGGAAAAGCCCAGATATTCATCATGAACAGCGACGGCAGCGATCTGCATCAGCTGATCGACACCATCGGGAAGAACGGCCATCCGGACTGGTCTCCGGACGGGCACATGATCGCTTTCACCGGAAACCGGTACCTGGGCTGGAACGTCTTCCGCATGGATGCCGACGGCCGCAACGACATCAGACTGACGAGCGGTCACGGCGCCTGCCGTCCGGACTGGTCTCCAAACGGAAAACAAATCGCGTACGTATCCCAAAAAGCCGACGGTAAGGGAGACATCTGGATCATGGACGCCGACGGGAGCCATCCTTTCCGCCTG
>CAYMND010000085.1:0-8987 GCA_964391685.1 uncultured Clostridia bacterium
ACCCATTTCAGTTCATTTTCCGGTTGCGGAGCTTCCTGGGCCCAGCTGACACCGCTTACAGCAATCAGAACAATCAACAGCATTTTTAGCATCTTTTTCCCTCCTCAAGTCTTGATATCGCTGTTTGATTGCAAAAAAAATGCCGGCTTTTATCGATATAAAGTGTCTCCTGCAGGTGACATCATAGATAAAAGACGCTTCGGATGAATCCGTATCCAAAAAAAACGGACAATGAGTTCGGTGCTGCTCTTCCGGCTATTTTTCCGCCTTTCTACTGAACACCCGATAGACGTAAATGGTGTAGGCGATAACCAAGGGCATGCCGATGAGGGCGATGATCAACATGACCTTCAGCGTCAGAGCACTGGAGGATGTGTTATGGATGGTCAGATGGCTTTGACCGTCTGAGCAGCGCAACAGCACCGGGAACTGGATGATCGCCGCCGTCAGCCAGAGAGTTGCCATGGCCAGGGCGGATGCCAGAAACGCCCAGCCCCGCCTTCCTTTCCGGGTCATAATCGACACCCAGGCCAGAAGCCCGGCTGTGGCCATCATCGAGGCCCAGGCCGGATATCTGCCTACGGCATGAGGCATGGACCGGTACCCAAGGACCAGGGTCAGGCTCAACAGCGCAATGGCCGAAACGGAAAGAGGCCGGATCAACCTGACAGCCCGTTCTCCGACAGATCCGCCGTTCTTCAATGCAGCGTACGCCGCCCCGTGCAGAGCGAAAGCCGTCAGTCCGTAGACCCCGAGTGCCAGAGGGAAAGGCCGAAGCAGAGTGAAGAAATTACCCGCAAAATCCCCGTTGGCATCCAACGGGATCCCCATCAGGACATTGCCCATGGCCACTCCGAAAAGCAGTGCCGGCACCAGACTGCCCAAGAAAAACATTCGGCTCCACAGCTCCCGTTTTTCCTCATGGTAATGCCAGAACTCCAGGCTCACCGCCCGGAAAATCAGGGCGAACAGCACCAGCATCAGTGCCAGGTAGAAACCGCTGAAAACGGTCGCATACACCGCAGGGAATGCAGCGAACAGAGCCCCGCCCCCGGCCAGGAGCCAGACTTCGTTTCCGTCCCAGAAAGGCCCCACGCTGGAGTAGAGTTGTGACTTCTCCTCTTTCGTCACGGCCAGGAAAGGGCCGAGGACACCGACACCCAGATCGAAGCCGTCCAGGACGGAATACCCCAGGAGGAGCAGCACGATCAAACCGAACCAGACAGTCTGCAATATTTCCATGATCTTTCTCTCCCGTTCAATATCCGCTTGCAGCCGGAATTTTCGGACCTTTTCGCACAATTCTTCCAAACAGTTTGATGAACATCCACAGCAGCAGGGCGTATATGACACCGAAGGCGATCAGAGTGAACAGGATCTGGCCGGCAGGCACCACTCTGGATGCGGCGTCAACCGTCCGAAGAACCTTGTAGACCGCCCAGGGCTGCCGACCGATTTCAGCGGCCATCCACCCCGTCTCCAGAGCCAGATAGGTCAGCGGTGTAGCGGCAATCAGCAGCCACAGGAACCATCTGATCCGGTGCGCCGTTTTCCGAATCAGGAAAAAGGCCCCCAGCAAAGCCATGGCGATGAAAAAAAAGCCCAGGGCGATCATGACATGGTAACTCAGATAGGTGATCAATAACGGCGGTTTTTCATCGTCGGGGAAGGCATCGAGCCCCGGCACCCGGGTATTGAAGTCACCACTGATCAGGAAACTGAGCAAACCGGGAACACGGATTTCGAAACGGGTCTTTCGGGCCTCACTGTCCGGCCAGCCGATGAGTGACATGGGTGCGCCTTCCTGCGTCTTCCAGAGGGCTTCGTAACTGGCCATTTTCTCCGGCTGGGTACCGGCCACCTGAACGGCACTGCCGTGACCGGAAACCAGCTGAATCAGGGAAGAGGCGATGAACACAGTCAACGCCACCTTCAGCAGCACCTTCCCGTGTTCAACCCATTTATCTTTCAGCAGGTACCAGGCCGCCACCGCCGCTGCCAGCAAAGATCCGGTGATCCAGCTCCCGATGACGGTATGCAGATAGCGCATCACGGTGGAAGGATTGAACGCCGCCGCCCAGAAATCCGTCAGCACCGCCTTCCCCTCCACCAGTTTGAATCCCGCCGGGGTCTGCATCCAGGAATTGGCAATGATGATCCAAAGTCCCGACAAGTGGCTTCCGAAAAAAACGAGAAAGGCCGACCACCAGTAGGCTCTTTTCGACACCCGTCCGCGCCCGAAAAGCAGTACTCCGAGAAAAACCGATTCCAGGAAAAAAGCGAAAACGGCTTCGGCGGCCAGCGGCGCTCCGAAGATGTCCCCCACCAACCGGCTGTACTCGGCCCAGTTGTTGCCGAAGGCGAATTCCATGACCACACCGGTGGCCGTACCCAGCACAAAGACTAGACCGAGAAGCCGAATCAACAGTGTGGAGATCTGCCTGAACACTTCGCCTTTCCCTCTTCGGTACATGGTCTCCAGTATGAGGATGATCAGGGCGAAACCGAGAGTGGTCGGGGGAAACAGAAAGTGGAACCCCACGGTAAAGGCAAACTGAATCCGGGCCAGGAATACAGCATCCATCGTATCCTCCGTTTACAGAAACCAGTTTATTTAGAATAGTACTGTATTCCCCTTTTGTCTGCAATTGGATCGACGCTCCCTCGGATGCGCTCTATTTTTTCAGGGCCGAAGCAATCTCGTTCACATGGAAATTGTGACGATCACGAAACAGCCCCCGGACACCTTGAACTCATCCCGAAGATACTGTCCGGAAACGAGAGCAGAAGGTGTCCAGAGGCCCTTTGTTCAAAAGTCGTTCACTTCAGGTTTTCTGCAATCTCATTGGAGTCGGATTTCAGATCCCCGTTGGCACCACCTGTACCCTTGCTCAAACGGGACACTCCACTGAAGAATGCCTTGGACACTTCCGCCCCACGGTTGACTGTTTTGGCTTTGTATTTCAGGTAGAAACCATCCACACGGCTCTTTTGAACCTTCAGCTTCTCAGCCAGCTGTTTGACGACCTTACTCTTTTGCTCCCAAGGAGACACGCTTTGGAGATCGATACTCCACTCCCTGAGCTTGGGGCTTTCACTCAAAGCGTTCAAAACATCCCGACCAACTGTCGGCACATCGAACTGCTGTACCAGCACCAGCAAGCGGGACCCCGCAGGCACCAGACCATTCTCCAGACTATTCCAGAAGGCCTTCTGTGAAACGGCATACATATCCAGCAATTGCTTGCGACCACTCAGGTAGTTTCTGATGGCGTTACCCCCGGATTCATCGGCGGTAATGGCGGCGGCTGCACTGGACAATTCATTGCACATCTGGGTGAAACGGTGGGCTCCCTGCTCGAAAGCCGGTCGGATCAGTTCCACCAGATTTTGCACCTGAGCCGGATCCTCCTGGCGGGAGAAGCGCTGCTGCGTCCCCGGAGCGACCAGCAAACCAGTTTCCCCCGGCTTCATTACCTGCAGAACGCCTTCCAGGACGTATGACCACTCCGGTACGTACTGGGTCCCGTCCATCCAGACGACCCATTGGGGTGCAGTTGTCTGATCAGCGGGAGCCTCCTGAGCCACGCCCAGAACACCCAGACAGATCATACACAACAGCATCAGTTTCAACTTTGACATCATTACCTCCTATTTTTTGTCCTATCCCCTACCGGTATGAAAACTACAGGGAATAATACGAATTTCATATCCCGACCGTTCAAATGTTCCATGCGGTCCTGATCTCTTTCATTGTATCCAAGAAGAAAAGAAATGTATACTTTTGCACCATATTCAAAACCATGTAGCACGCGGATTTCCGCTCAATCCCGCCGACAGTGTCCTTTTTTGATGACACTCCCCATTGCTTGTGCAAAAAAAAGGTCTGAAATGAAAAAGCCGGGGAACAATGGTTCCCCGGCTTTTTCATCAGTGATTCGCTATTCAGTACAGCGACATCCTCACTTATTTCTTCTTACCCTTTTTATTAGCTTCCTTATCCCGGAATTCCTTGTCGGCCTTCAATTCCTTTAAAAAGGTCTGATAAGAACCGATCTGATCCGAAGTGGCGAAATCACGGGTCAGGGTCTCGTAATAACCGATGGCCTTGGCCAGGTCACCGGCGAGATAATAATAATTACCGAGATACATCTGTGCCGACTCGGCGATCTCAGGCTTTTGAGCCATGGCCTTTTCCAAAAGTTCGACCACTTCGGTCCTGGTGGCGGCCAATGCGGCGATGCGGCTCGTCTTCTCTTCTTTTTCATCCTTGTTGATCACTTTGACCTTGGCTTCGAGATCATTCATCAATGATTCGGCAAGAATGAAACGGGCCACAGGCAGATAGGGATCATCCGTCAGCGCGGAGCTGAGTTCAATAAACTGTTTCAGAGTCGCCTGCGCCTTATCCGTTTTCTGGGTCTGAACGTAAGCCATACCCAGCATGTAATTGGCCAGTCTGATGGTATTCTTCTGCTTGTCGGTGGCAGGATTCTGGATGGCAGTCAGTTTCTCGAACAAGGGAATCGCCTGGTCCATTTTCTTCTGCTGATAACGCAGGGCGCCGGCGTTGAAAAGGCACTCCACGTACAGACCTTTTTCCGCATTTTCCAGATTGGCCACCGCTGCCGCCTTTTCGTACAGATCGGCTTGGGCACCCGCGTCATTCTGCGCTTTTCCGGCCTGCTGATAGTACATGGCAGCCAGATCCTTCACCGCCTGCAGATAGTTGCCGTCGACTTCGACCGCCTGCTCCAGCAGACTGATGGCCTGGGCCTGATCCTGGCCGTAGAAAAGACGGGCCTTCTGATAGATGGCCGGAACGTAATCCGCTTTCAATGTCAGCACTTCATCGATCAGCTTCATGGCCTTCTGACCTTCTTTCTTCTCCATGGCCTTGCCGACTTTTTCCATCAGGGACTCGATCTTCTTCATGACCTTCTGATCATTTTCGCTCTGAGCGGAAAGCAGAGGTACGGAAATGAACAGAGCCAGCATCAATACCAATGCAAAAGATTTCTTCATATTGTTATCTCCTTTATGATAAATAAAGCGAACCCTAATTTTCTGTCATTCGCTTTGAGTCCCTATTTTATCACGATCAGACCTCAGGGTGCAAAACCTTCATCACATGCAATGGTATCCATGCACCATTTTTCGTCCGCACTGTCCCTAAGATGAGAAAAAGATGTTATAATCTGAGGGATTACACCTCGAAACCAGGAGGAGCTTATGAAGAAAAAGTTGTTTTGCAGCACCATGCTGATCATGATTTTATTGCCCCTGTCGTTCCTTTCCGCCCAGGAAGGCAGAGGAAAAGGGCGATTGACCGGTGACGTGAAGGATGAGGAAGGCAACCCCATCGTTGATGTGAAAATCACCCTCAACTCATTGAAATACGATTTCAAAATGGACACCACCAGCGATGACAACGGAAAATGGTCTTTTTTCGGTTTCGCCATGGGACCGTTCGATATCGTAGCCTATAAAGACGGTTACATCCCCATGACTTTGCGCACTCAGCTTTCCGGAGTTCAGGCGAATCCTCACCAGAGCATCGTTATGAAAAAACCTTCCGCCGACGATCTGGGGCCGGTGGATCCGAAAGCTGTTCCGCCGGAACATCTGAAATGGATCAAGGACGCCGAGGCCCAGCAGAACGCCGGACAATACGATCAGGCCATCGAAACCTACCGTAAGTTTCTCGCCGCCCACCCGATTCACTACAAATACCAGGTGAACATCGGCAACTGCCTGCTGGAGAAGCAGGACTACCAGGGTGCCGTCACCGCCTTCGAAGAAGCACTGAAGGGGCTGAAAGCAGAGAAACAGAACAACCTGACCGGAGACAAACTGGCCGCCGACCTCTATTCCAACATCGGCACCGCCTGGACGAAACTGGGCGACCTGGCCAAAGCGGCTGAAAACTACAAGCTTTCGGCCAAGATTCTCCCCCCCGCCGATGCCGCCCTGGCCTACAACCTGGCCGAGATTCTCATGGCCGGCAACGACGCTGCGGGCGCCATCGAATACTACAACCTGGCCATTCAGATCAATCCCAAGGATCCGGTTTATTACGAAAAACGCGGATACGCCTTCCTCAATTCCGGGGATATCCCCAAAGCCCTGGAATCTTTCAACGAATTCATCAAGATCGCTCCCGATCATCCCCGGGCCGCCGAGGTCAAGGAGATGATCAAGGCTCTGCAGTAAGCTGGATCATTACGGTTTGAGAGGGGTTCACCCTCTCAAACCGTCAGGACCTCCGCCCATAAAGCGTTTCATACAGATCGATTTTCTGCCTGAATCGATGCCCATCAAACTTTGATGTTCTCATGAGTGCCAATTCTTGCAACTTTCTGGCCAAGGAATAAACACTGCAAAAAAACACCATACACCACTTTACTTTTTTTCAAAGCCGCAATAAACTCAAATTACAGCAGTCATAAGGATACAATTAATATGGTCCGAATTTTTTATCTCCTTTTATCATTCATCTTTTTTTTCTTTCCTCTGCGGGGTGTGGAAATCAAATACAATTCCTTCCAGGCATTGCTCGAATGCCATAACCGGATAAAACTGGACCTGGTGAAGACCTGGGGTGGGAACGAGGCTCGAAGCGATGAGGAATTCTTCAAGTGCCCCGCCGATATCGCCGTGGATGAACAGGGCAACCTTTATATTGCCGACATGCTGCTCCATGTAATCAAATCCTTTGATAAGGACGGAACCTTTCGATTCACTATCGGCAGAGAGGGGCAGGGCCCTGGAGATATGCTCATGCCTCATAAGATCGCTATTGACAACTCGACGCTTTGGGTCTTCGAGAATGGTAATTTCAGAATTCAGGGCTTTAGCTGTTCCGGAAAGCCCGTCCGGATCGCCGCCACCCGTTTACTGTCCGGATCCAGGATCATGTTTCCCGAAAACGGAATCATGGCCTTTACCAATTCATTCATGAAAGACATGCAATCCGGAAGAACCTCCGCACAAAACGGAGGGGGGATCATCGTGGCCTACAACGAAACGGGTGAATTGCAGTACAAAATCGGAGTCGGCATCAAGGCGCCCACCGTGTATTTCCCCAGGCAGGAGCAGAAATCGATCAGCGACTATTTCGTCACCTGCTTTGATCCGCAAAAGAAACTGTACTACTTAGGTTATGTATATAGCCAGATGATCCAGGTTTTCGACGAAAAAAATACCTTGCGAACGATATTTTCCTATCGCATCAACCCCGATGATCAAAAAAGGCATGTTTGGGACAAGCAAATCAACAATTTTTCCCTGAAATCCGTACCGGAGAGCTACAGCCAGTGCGTCGACCTGTCTGTTAGTCGGGATGGCCTTCTTTTCGTCATTGTGACCAACCGCGAGCCCAACGAAAATGAGAAATTCTTCTACGTCAATTTGATTCCAAGGCCGGCAAGGAAAGACTGCCCAGAAAAAACGGATTTATATTCACTTCTCGTTTTCAACCCGGAGGGCGATCTGCTGGCCGCTAAAAAACTGGACCGTTTCTGCACCGGTCTCTACCTGAAAGACAATCGTCTGTTCCTGATCGATTCCGTTTTCAGCAAAACCGTCGGCGAATACCGGTTCAAATTATCGGAAAATATACAAGGGGGTGATTTCAAATGAAGAAGCCAAGCAAATGCGCATCTCCGCATGCCGATCAGTATTTTGAATTGAGTTAAGTCAATATTTTACCTTCAAAATAGGCTTCCAGGTTAATCTTGATCTAATACGGGACAGCCTCGATATCGGTGTGGTTGAAGTCGTTCCCGGTAAAGAGCAGCGGTTCACCGGAAACCTTGGACAGAGCGTAAGAGCAGCAATCACCGATATTCAGACCGGCCGGATGTCGCCCTTTGCCGAAGCGACGCCAGGCCTCCCTGGCCATTTCAACCTGGTCTGGATCCAGTGAAACGATCTCTCCCTGAATCTGATGGATCAGCAGATCCAATTCCCTTCCACCGGCCTCCCCCTTTCTGGCTTCGATTACAATGGACATTTCTAGCTGTGAAAAAGAACTGATCAGTCTTTTCGGGTCACTTGCCATGGCTCGCGCCAACCGTTCCGCCTTCTCTTCACCCAGGAGAAGGGCGATCACCGCTGAAGAGTCGATCACCACGAATCCAGTCCTCCTTCAGAGTTGTATCCCAGAATTTCGTCGGCTGTCCGGGTATCTTCGTCCGGCAACTTCCGACAACGATCGGAAATATTCATGACCCTTTCCGTCAGGTTGGAAACCGTCTTTCTGCCCTTCAAGCGCAGCCATTTTTCCTCAAGGGCATGAATGATGGTCTGAGTGATCGTTTCGCCGGTTTCTTCGGCTACAGCCCTGGCCAGTTTTTCCGCTTCATGGTTTCGTATGCTCAGTGCCACAACCGCCTCCCTGTATATAATATATATGTTTTTATATAATATAACAAATTGAATTTGTCAATCCGAACCGGGACAGGGGCAAGCCCTTTTTTGTTTCCTTCAGCCTTCGTTAGAGGCAAAGCGCCCCGCTTCCCGTTCATCAATCCTCCACCCAGCCGGTAATCCGTTCATCGCTCTGCACATCGAAAAACTGGTATTTTTGATACTGGAACTCTACCGAATAGACAGTTGGCTGCCTATATACAGCGTAATGCTTCAACATAGGGGTAAAGGGAATCTTTTCGTTGTGGGTTTGTTTTTCCTGGATGAGCGTGGATGTCGGGAAGCGTATGTCCTTGAACAATTTGAAATAGTGGTGGGTATCGGTAATAGCTGCTGTTCTTCTATTCTTTTTTATCAAATTGGAACGATTAAGAAAGCCGGTTACAGCATGTGGATCCAATTGGATCATCAGTACCGAGCCTTCCTCCGAATCCACCCACAGTTCCCCACTTGGCAGCTCAGCTTTGAGATCATTGGGCCGGGCACGAATATGTAGCACAGGTCACTCTTGTCCAAAACAAGGTTTTAAATTAAGCATTTGATAAATGGTGGCTCCC
>CAYMND010000086.1:0-8911 GCA_964391685.1 uncultured Clostridia bacterium
CCGCCGATTTTCCATGGCAGAAATCCGCATTCCAAGGGATCGACTGTTTCATCACATTCAGCCGACATCCCCCAGATACTGGCCTCGCCCGCAGAACCTCTTCAAGGTCCGCCTGATCAACCACCTGATCGCCAAAAACTTTTCCCATAAGCTTTACGCCCCCCAGTTCGTCGGAGGACTCTTCTACTCCGGGGAAATGCACCGTTTCCCTTTGTCAAGACTTCAGGACAGTCTGAACAATCAGTCCGAAGAAATCGAACTGCTCTTTCATCCGGGAGACGATTCGCCTCCCGACTCCGAAGACCGGCTGGCGTTTCCGGGATTCTACAGGCACGAGAACCGCAGGCGGGAGCTGAAGTCGCTTCTGGATTTCAAGGGAGAGAGGAGGGGGGCTTCGGTGTTGTCCGGGACATAGGGGACCCAAAGGGCCTGAAACTCACAATCCTCCTGAAAATCAAACTTTTCCTCCCCCAAAAGGATTTTTTCTGTTACAATGCTTTTATGTCCGAGTCTTTCTTCAATACCGTTTTTTTCAGCTGGGTCATCGTTCCGTTACTGATCTTCGTGGCTCGGATTCTCGATGTCAGCCTGCAAACCATCCGCATCATCGCAATCTCCCGCAACATCCGCTGGCTGGCCCCAGTGGTTGGTTTCTTCGAAGTGTTCATCTGGCTGGTTGCCATCGGCCAG
This sequence comes from uncultured Clostridia bacterium, assembly GCA_964391685.1. GTDB lineage: Bacteria > Acidobacteriota > Aminicenantia > UBA2199 > UBA2199 > CAYMND01. The sequence continues at coordinate 691 of CAYMND010000086.1, forward strand.
ATCATGAAGAACTATTCGCACATCATGACCTACATCGCCTACTCCGCCGGGTTTGCCACGGGTACCCTCATCGGCATGATCATTACCGAAAAGTTGTCCCTGGGCATGGTGCTGGTACGAATCATCTCCACCAACGGAACCTCGGAACTGAAAAGCCAGCTCAGAGATCAACAGTTCGGTTACACCACCGTCCCGGGGCAGGGTGCCGAAGGCCCGGTTGAGATCCTTTTCACCGTAGTCCGCAGGCACAAACTGGAGAAAATACTCAACGTCATCAAGACGGTTTCGCCGAAAGCATTCTTCACAGTGGAAGATGTGTCACAGGCCCGGGCGGGTCTTTACCCCCTTCCCTCCAAGATGGTTTCGGTGAAAAAAAGAGCCTTCTGGAAAGGATGGAGTATAAACAGGAAGTAGACGAAAGTCCCGGTTCCCCTCATTCGACAGCCTTCCTGCAGCGGGCCATCAGCGACACTCCGAAGGGAAACGAAATCCCCATACGCAGCAGCGGAATCTCGGCGATGAAAATCCGATACAAAAGTCCGTTGAGAACCCCCGAACTGCGTTCCACATCGGTACTCTTCTCCCCGGCACAAAGTCGTGTCAGTTTTCTTTCCAGAAACGCCAGGGGCCAGAGCAAACTGTTGTAGTACCCGAGTCGTTCGATCTCGAAACAGTCCCCGAGAATCGACCGCAGTCCTTTTCGGGTATACCTCCTGAAATGGTTATGCAGTTCATCGTGAGCGCTCCACAAAACCGGCATGGCCGGAACGGTCAGCACCAGTCTTCCTCCCGGCTTCAAGGCCCGACGGATTCCCGCAACCGTTCCCCGATCATCTTCGATGTGTTCCAGAACATCAAACAGGGTGATCAGGTCGTAGCAATCTTTCCGGCCGGCAAGAAAGGATTCGATGCCCTCGATACGGACAAGAGCGCCGGTCTCTTCCAAAGCCTTTCGGGCATCCTCGTACGGTTCCAGGGCCTCCACCGTACCAAGCGTTTTCAGCAGCGGCACCATGCCCCCGAAGCCCGCGCCGACATCCAGAATATCTCCATTGTTCAGGTCCAGATCTCTGAGCAGCACGGTTTGCGCGATACGGGCTCGTCCCCGGAACCACCAGTGCTTCCCCTGGTGATCGCGGATCACCTCATATGCCTTATCCTGCATCACTCGATCCTTCGACCCTCTCCACTTGTTCGATAAAATAGCCGGGACGGGACTTGATCTCGGTGAAGATGATCTGCAGAATCTCTCCGATGATGGCGATCATAAAGAACAGTACACCGAAACTGACCAGCATCAGGAGCAGGGTCGAGCTGAGGCCGGTGACAATCCGGCCGCTGAGCTTGTTGTAGAGGATGACTGCGGCATAGATCAGCGAGCCGGCCCAGTATATGCTGGCCAGAACAAAATTGATCCGCAGAAAATTGGAAAAGGTCACCAGACTCTTGACGGCCATGGAGAACAGTCGGAACAGAGAAAAACGACTGGCGGCAGCTTTTCCGGGCGTATATTCCAGATCGGCCTCGGAGAACTGGAACCAGTAGATCATGGAACGGACGACGAATTCCTTCTCCGGAAGCGCCGTCAGAGAATCTCTAACCACTCTCGAAAACAGAATGAAATCGGAATATCCCCTCCGGAATTCCCGGATTGACAACATCCTGGCTACCCGGAAAAAAACGTAGGTCATCAGTTTGCGGAAAAAACCGTAGGGTTCCCGCTTTTTAACCCCATTCACCAGATCAACGCCTTTCCGCCTCATCAAATCGATCATTTCAGGAATCAGGGACATGGGCGTCTGCTGATCGGCATCCACAATCACGTAGGCGTCCGCCTCCACCTCGGTCAGTACAGCCTGCACAGCCCGATCCTTCCCGAAATTGCGCCGCAGCCGGATCAGCAGCGAGTAAACCTTTTCCTTTCGACAGCCGGCCAGAAACTGTCCGAAGCAACCGTCCGACGAACCGTCATCCGCGATAACCAGCCGCGGTATGACGCCTTGCGGCCTGAGAACCTTGTCCAGTTTCCTGAAAGAATCCAGCAGGAATTCGACATGTCGCGATTCGTTGAGGACCGGCACAATTACAGCCAGAGTTCCAAACACTTTTTTCTCTTCTTTGCCCATGATACAGAATTATAACATGATCCAGGTATTCCCGTTCGATTCAGCAGGGTTCCGAAATACAGTCAGATCTCTTTTTCAAGGAAATTCCGGCATCTCGAAGCAGTGTCTGAATCTGTTCAACGCTGATCGGTTTCTGCATAAAGAAATCGAAAAACGGCTTCTTTTCGGCGACATCATCCATGGTATCACCCCATCCGGTGACGATGGCGATCATCATTCTGCCATCGTACGATTCCCTGATTTTTTGAGCCAGTTCCAAACCGTTCATCCCCGGCATACCGACATCGGTGATTACCAGATCATACCGGTTTTTCCGCAGCAGATCCAACGCCTCGACGCCATCCCGGGCAAAATCGGCCCGAGTCCCGAGCTGAGTCATCATATCCTGTCCGACCTCCCGGATCATTGCCTCATCATCCACCCAGAGAATGCCAAGCGCCTCGTATCCCATTTCCAAAGCCGCAACCGTTTCTTCGCTGCTGCCGGGAGTTTCTGTGCAGCTGGGAATTTTGATCTCAACCACCGTACCCGCCCCGGGCCGACTTTCCATAATCCTGATTTCTCCACCATGCTCATGCACGATGGAATACGCTCCGCTCAATCCCAATCCCCGACCCAATTCAAACCCCTTGGTGGAAAAAAAAGGCTGAAAGACCCTTTGTTTCGTTTCCTCGTCCATTCCGCAACCGTTGTCCTTCACTGTGATCCGGACGAATCTCTCCTGAGAATCGCTGGATATCAGAATATCCCCTCCATCCGGCAGAGCTTCGATGCTGTTCTTGATCACGTTATGAAACACGGCCCTCAGTTCAGCGGAGTTACCCATTACCCTCAGATCGTTTTCGAACTCGGTTCGAATGTGAATGACCCGGCCGTTTTTTTCCATCGAATCTTTCCAGAGCGGTCGGGTTGAAACAACGATATCCCGCAACAGGTTGTTGATGTCAACGGGAGTATATCCGCTTCGGTCCTCTCGCTTTGCTCCCATCCGCTGAATCATCTGCACCCGGACTGCGGCATCGGACGAAACCCTGCGGATGACATTCAGCCTTCTGTGGACTTCCTCGGAAAGATTCTTCCCCCGGGAGATCAGGTCCAGGTTTCCCAGAATGATCTGCAGCGAATTATTAAAATCATGAGCGATGGCCGCCGCCATCTCACCGATGACCCCCAAGCGCTCGTTTTCCAGAATGGCCGTCTCCGCCTGCTTCCGTTCCGTCACATCCCTGCCGACAGCGATCAGGTATTCCGGTTCCCCGCTTTCACTGTTCAAAGCCGAAACATGATACTCCATCGGCACCTTCCGGCCGTCTTTGCTGATCATGGTGACCTCGATCCGGCCTGCTCCTCCTCTCAGGACCCTCGCAACGACTTCCATGGACCTTTCTTCATCCTCTTTCGAACAAAAGCAAAAGGGCAGTTTCATGGCACCGATTTCCCGGTCGCTGTACCCGCACAGATGATGAAAACTCTGGTTCCACCTGACCGCCTTGCCGTTCTTTACATCGTATACAAAAAAAGTATCCAGTTGCGAATCCAACGCCTTGTGGGTGAAGTTGCGCTCCCACTCGAGTTCCCGGATGATCTTTTCCCTTTTCTTTCTCTCCATGTGCAAGGTCCGTGACCGGATGACGGAGTGGATCAGGATCAGTCCGCCGATCCCGACAATGAAGAGCAGAAGAAGCCATCGTTTTTCAATCATGGCCATGGTGGAGAGAATGACCGGTTCGGGAGTGGAAACCGCTATGGACCAAAACGTGTTCTCTATGCTCAGCGGATAGAAAGCCGCCCAGCTTCTGACCGGTTTTCCTCCCGTTTTCCCGGTGGAAAAACATCGATATGCCACGACACCATCCCGTCCGGACAGCATCGCTTTTTTCAGTGAGGCGCAGGAATCCGCCTTGAACACATCATTCTCATCCGTATCCAGCATCCCGATATTCTTGGCGTAAAGGACGATACCATTCTGACTCATGATCCAGGCGTTGCAGTCATCACCGGTATCGATCTTGTCGATGAATTTCCTGGCGATCCGTTCAAAATTGATCAGCAGAGCCAGAGAACCCTTAAAACCGCCGTCCTGATCGAAAACCGGAACATGATAGGCCACTGTCTTGAAGTTCTGTACCGCCAGAAACACATCGCTGAGAACCGGTTTTTTTTCCTTCAAGATGTAGGCGATATGCTTCTGGTACCCGATATCGCTGCCTATGGCAGTTTCATCGGGTGCCGTGAAGACAATGATTCCCCCCTCGTTCACCCGGGTGAGTCCCATTACATCTTCCCCCGCCATTTTCAGGAAATTCCGGATCAGGCCCCGGCCCTTATCGTTCATCTCGATGACGCCGTCCATCTGTGCCAGAAAAGTCAATTCACCGAAATACCGCAGGAAAAGATCCTTCAAACCGATTGAAGCCTGCTCGGCCAGCAGGTACTGGTTGTCATTGAAATAATCAATCACCTTCCCCTTGACCATGACAAACGATCCGTTCAGGATGTATACGAATATTGCACTCAAAAGCAGTAGAAAAATATACTTCTGATATCTGCGCAATAAAGCGGTAGACTCTCTCACCACGGTCACGGGGTTTTTCACCCCAATATTCTAGCGAATCGGGAAAGAATATTCAAAAAAGAAAAAGCTACAAAGCGGAAATCAGTCCGACTTTACAAAACAGTCGAAAGATACTGTCGTTGAAATCAGTCTATTCACCGATACCGGCAATCACCTCGATCTCCACATCGGCATCCAGCGGAAGCTGTTTGACTGCGAAGGCCGAGCGGGCCGGAAACGGTTTCTGAAACATGGTCTCGTAAATCTTGTTGACGGTAACGAAATCGCCCATATCCTTGAGAAATACTGTGGCCTTGACAACATTGTCCAGGCCGGCACCGGCCGTTTTCAAAACAGCGGAGATGTTTTTGAAGATCTGCCGGGCCTGGGCGTCCACGCCTCCCTCCACCATCTTCTTCTGAATCGGATCGATCCCCAGCTGCCCCGAGAGAAAGAGGAGGTTTCCCCAACGGATGCCCTGGGAATAGGGACCTACCGCCGCCGGTGTGTTATCAGAATGCAATTCGGTCTTTTTCATGTTCACCACCTGTTGTCTGGCATCATATCGCATTGCCTGTCGTTCATGATATCGGATTTTATCCCTTTGAGCAAGACACTCCGAGAACGGAATCACGGCATCAAAATGCGTTCAATCAAAATTTACTGCTTCATCGATGATGATTTTTTGTTCCTTGTTTATTATATTATGAGAATTAACGGCGATGTATGATAAGGGAGGAACCCCATGACCAAAGCCAACTCCACTTTTGCCGAACTGATCAATAAGCTCCTGAGCCAGGAACTCAGCGAGACCTGGACCCAGGCCATTGTCCGTCGACTGCTCTACAGTCAGGCCAAGGACCAGTTTTCGGCCACCGATCTCGATCACTACATGAGTGCAGCCTTCACCCTGCGCGACCGTTTGATGAAACAATGGCTGAGAACCCAGCAGGAATACTACAAACAGAAGGCCAAGCGTATATACTATTTGTCGATGGAATTTCTCATGGGACGTACCTTGGGCAACGCCCTGATCAACCTCGATCTCTATGAGGAGTTCAAGGACAGTCTTGCGGAAATCGGTCTCGAACTGGAAGACCTTCGAGACCAGGAACCAGACGCCGCGCTGGGCAACGGCGGCCTTGGCCGTCTGGCAGCCTGCTTTCTGGATTCCATGGCCACCCTGCGCCTGCCGGCATACGGATACGGTCTTCGCTACGAGTTCGGCATGTTCCATCAACTGATTCAGAACGGATTTCAGGTGGAATCTCCCGACAACTGGCTGCGTTACGGGAATCCCTGGGAAATAGAACGTCCCGAGGTGATCTACCCGGTAACCTTTTTCGGCCACATCAACCAGTACCGGGATTTTCAGGGTCGGTTGGTTACCCGATGGCAGGAGACCGACATGATCATGGCCATGGCTTATGACACACCGATTCCAGGGTACGACAACCTGACCGTGAACACCCTGCGCCTCTGGTCATCCAAGGCCGCTCGCGAACTCGATCTCGAAGAGTTCAACCAGGGGGACTATCTCCGGGCGGTTCACAAAAAATCGGTTTCCGAAAACATCTCCAAGGTGCTCTATCCGAATGATCACACAAGTCAGGGTCGTGAGCTGCGATTGATGCAGGAATACCTGTTCGTGTCGGCCACCCTGCAGGACATCGTGCGCCGTTTTGAAAAAGAGGCCAGGGATTATCTCAGTTTCCCGGACAAAGTGGCCATTCAGCTCAACGACACACATCCGGCCATCACCATCGCGGAACTGATGCGCATCCTGGTGGACATCAAAGACATCTCATGGGAAGAGGCCTGGGAAATCACCCAGGCGACCTGCGCCTACACCAACCATACGGTCATGCCGGAAGCCCTCGAGTGCTGGAGCGTCGAGTTGATGAACCATGTCCTGCCACGCCACCTGCAGATCATCTACGAAATCAACCGCCGTTTCCTCGATCAGGTCTGGGTCACCTGCCCCGGAGACAACGAAAAACAGAAGCGGGTCTCCCTCATCGCCGAGGATGGAGAAAAAAGAGTTCGCATGGCTCACTTGGCCATTGTCGGCAGCCACTCGGTGAACGGAGTTTCCGCTCTGCATTCCCAGATATTGAAAGATCAGATTTTCCGCGACTTCAATGAACTCCTGCCGAACAAGTTCAACAACAAGACCAACGGAATCACCCAGCGACGCTGGCTCAAACTTTCCAATCCCCGCCTGTGTCGGTTGATCGAGAAGCAGATCGGCAACCGGTACGCCACCGACCTCAGCGCCCTGCAGGAGCTGACTCCTCTTGCCGAAAACAGCTCTTTCTGTGAGGAGTGGGCCGAAGTCAAGAAACAAAACAAGACCGACTTCGCCGAATGGGTTGCCAAGCACCTGCATATGGTGATCGACGCCGACACTTTGTTCGACTTCCAGGTAAAGCGGCTGCATGAATACAAGCGGCAACTGCTCAACGTTTTACACGTTGTTTACCATTACCGCAACCTCCGGGAAGGCCTGTTCGACAAGGTCCAGCCCCGTACGGTCTTCTTCGGGGGCAAGGCGGCACCGGGTTACGGTACAGCCAAGCTGATCATCAAGCTGATCAACAGCGTCGCCAATCTGGTCAACCGGGACCCCAAAAGCCGTGATTATCTGAATGTCATTTTCCTGCCCAATTACAGCGTCTCCATGGCCCAGGAAATATTCCCCGCCGCCGAACTTTCGCAGCAGATCTCCACTGCCGGAATGGAGGCTTCGGGTACCGGAAACATGAAATTCGCCCTGAACGGGGCACTGACCATCGGAACGCTGGACGGGGCCAACATCGAAATCATGGAAGAAGTCGGTACGGAAAATATTTTCATCTTCGGCAAAACAGCCCAGGAAATCGAAAGCCTGCGGCAAAACGGATACAATTCCAGGGAAATCCTGTCCAACGACCCGGAACTCGAAGAAATCATCGACATGATCGACAGGGGTACCTTCAATCCCGATCAGCCGGAGCTGTTTAAACCGCTGGTGGACATTCTGATCAACGGCAACGATCCTTTTTTCGTTCTGGCCGACTTTCGGGACTATATCGCCTGCCAGAGGCGGGTTGACGAAACCTATCGCCGGCCGGAGACGTGGAACCGCATGTCCATTCTCAACGTAGCCAATATCGGAAAATTTTCCAGTGACCGGACCATCAGCGAATACAACCGGGATATCTGGAAAGCGTCCCCCATTTCCTGGAGTGATTGAATTGAGAAAAAGCCTGCAGCTTTCGGCATCCCTGATCGTTCTCAGTGCCTGGGACATTTTCAAGGCCAGACTGTTCCTGCTGATCACTCTGGCCTACCTGGCTTCCTTTCCTTCTCTGCTGCTGAATCTGGCGGCCCTTTCGAAAAAATGGCATCGCTCCCCCTTCATCCTGATTCCCCTTTTTTTTCTGCTGCTGGGCGCAGCCGTCATGATCGGCCGCTGGAGCGCCCAGACTGAAAAGGATATCCACAACGGGAATACCACCGGGTTCCGAAGTCTATGGAACCAGACCAGCCGCAGCACGTT
>CAYMND010000087.1:0-8865 GCA_964391685.1 uncultured Clostridia bacterium
CGACCAGGAACTCGGCCGCCAGATCACCCAGAACCCGTCTCTGCAGAACAACGGCCAGTTTATCGGCCGGGAGAGCTATGAACGCCTGTTGGAAATGCGCCATATCCGTGTCGAGGATTTCGAAGAAGATTACCGGAAGGATATCCTGCGGGATAAGCTGAAACAGTTGGTTACCGCCGGATTAACCCTAGACGAAACCACCCTTCTCGATATTTTCAGGCAGCAAATGGACCAGGCGGATCTGGACTACATAGTCCTAACCCCGGACACCATCACGGAGGAATTCACCCATCAGGAACAGGAAATCGAAGAGTATTACAACGCACACAAGGAAGAGCTGAAAAGCCCGGAGAAAAGATCGGGCCGGTTCCTTTTCCTTTCCTTCGAATCCATGAAGCCAGATCTAAAATTGAGTGATGACGAATTGTACCAGTACTTCCGCGACCATAAGGACGAGTTCAAGATTCCGGCAAAACGCAGGATCAGCCGGATTTACCTCCCGTACGGAGAGACAGACCGCAGCGCCACCCTCAAGGAAGCCCAGAAACTGGCCGAGTCACTCACCGCCGAGGCCTTCGCTGAAACAGCCAAGAACAGATCCCAGGATTCCAAAGCTTCCAGCGGCGGAGACTGGGGAGAAACAGAATGGAAAAATCTCACCAAGCAGGAAGTCAGCATTGCAGAAAAACTGCCAGCGCAACAGATATCCACACCGGTCGACAGCGGCAGTGGATTCTCAATTTTCTACGCCGCTGAAGCCACCCCGGAGCAATACCCGGATTTCAACACCCTCAAACCGCGCATCCAAAACATATTGGAAAGGGAAAAACTTCACCGGCTGGCCCAGGATCTGATCGTCAAAACCGCAAAAGCGGCAGAAAGCAGCGACAACATTCTGGAAGAAGTCAAAGATGTGCGATTGCAGAAAATCGACAGCAAGCCACTGGCCATGGGAGATCCCGTCAGCGGAACCGATGAACTGGGGTACCTGTCCCGCACACTTTTCTCAATGAAACCCGGTGAAATTCGATCTCCCATCGAGCTGCCCAACGGCCTGGCCATCGCCCAGCTGAATGCCGTTGAAGAGCCGGCTGTCCGGCCGCTGGATCAGATTGTCGATCAGGTCAAGGACGCTTTGACGCTGCAGAAAAAATCCGCAAAGCTCATGGCCAAAGCCCAGTTGGTCAGCAACGAACTCAACGCCATCGGCGCCGAAAAAAAAGTCGACGAAATTATCGCCCGTCATAATCTGAAAATTGAAAGCAACGTCTATCGCCGAGGGAACCGTTTCGCCTATTATCCGGCCAAGGAAGGACTGGATGAGATCATCTTCACCCTGCCCCTGAACCAATTCACCAATCCCATCGATCTGGATCAGGCGATCGTCATCCTCAAGGCCAAACAGATCACCGTATCCAGCGATACCGAATTCAAGCAGAAGAGATCACAACTGTACGCAGAACAGCTCGAAAAGCAGAAAGACGAATACTTCACTTCCTATATCATCAACCGCCGGGACCGGTACCCGATACAGTTCAATGAGCCCATGTTCAGCGAAATCCGCAAGAACGTGCTGGCCCGTTATCAATAAACGGCACGAAGACAATGGAAAAAGAAAAGCTGCACCAAGCCGTCGAGCTCCTGAACGAACTGGACATCGACGCCTGGATGATCGTTGAACGGGAATCGGAAATCAGCTCCGATCCCATCATGCACTACGTCATCGGCACCGGGTTTACCTGGCTCTCCTTCTTTCTGGTTCTCCGGGGGGGAAGAAAAATTGCCGTCGTCGGCAATCTGGACATTGAAAAAACCGAACGCCTGGGCCTTTTCGATCAAGTAATCCCCTATCGGGAGTCTCCGAAGGAAGTTCTTCTCGAGCAACTCAAGCTTCACGATCCGAAAAGCATCGCCATCGACTATTCTCTGGACTCACCGGTGGCCGACGGGCTTTCTCACGGCTGCTTCCTTCAACTGCAGACGCTGCTGGCCGGCACCGAATACGCCGACCGGCTGGTCAGCGCCGAGCCGGTGATCGTCCGCCTCCGGGGCAGAAAATCTGTGGAAGAGATTCGACGCATGCGCCGGGCCATTGATATCACCATTGAAATTTATGACCAGGTCACCCGGAACGTGAAAGCCGGCATGACCGAGCTTCAGGTGGCGAAAATGATCGCCGCCTGGAGGGAGCAATACGGCGTCCCGCCCTCCTGGGACGCCGAGCACAATCCGTCGGTGTTTACGGGTCCGCAGAAGACCGGAGCCCATTCCGGTCCCACCGACCGAATACTGGAACGCGGACATGTTTTCAATATTGATTCCGGTGTAATGGTGGATCGATACTGTTCCGACCTGCAGCGGACCTGGTATATTCTCAAGGAAGGAGAGCACGAGGCTCCGATGGAAGTTCAACGCGGCTTCGACACCATCGTCGAATCGATCCGGCTGGCTGCCGACGCCATCCGCCCGGGTAGGCTGGGGGTTGACATCGACCGGATCGCCCGGGATTACATTGTCTCACAAGGATACGACGAGTATCCTCATGCGCTGGGACATCAGGTCGGACGTTCCGCACACGATGGCGGAGCGTTGCTGGGACCGGCCTGGGATCGATATGGCCGTCTTCCCTTTATACCTCTGGAAGCCGGGCAGGTATTCACCATCGAACCGAGACTCTACCTGGAAAACCACGGAGTTGCCACAATCGAGGAGATGGTTCTGATTCACGAGGAAGGAGTCGAATTCCTTTCATCCCCTCAACATTCACTTTTTCTGATCAAAAACTGACTGAATGCAGAACCATGTATTGCTTCCATTCATACTGGAGCTTGAATTTGGACGGTAAATATACTAACTTATATGCGTGCAGAAAAATCAGGGGAGTGTTAGATTAGATGAAAAAACGCGCCAAGCCTGAATGGCTCAAGGCCCCGATCCCCTGCGGAGAACGGCTGTTCAAACTGAAACGGCAGCTGGAGATGAGGGGCCTTTCTACAATATGCCAGAGCGCCCGCTGCCCGAATATGGCCGAGTGCTGGCAAAACGGACACGCCACTTTCCTGATCATGGGCGATCGTTGTACCCGCAACTGCGGTTTCTGTGCCGTGGGGCACAAACCGCCTCTCCCCCTGGACCCGGGAGAAAAACGGCAGGTGGGAGAGATGGTGGAGTTGCTGAAACTCAAGTATGCCGTCATCACTTCCGTGACCCGTGACGATCTTCCGGATCGAGGCAGCAGCCATTTCGCAGAGATGATCAAGTACCTGAAAAAGTCCTGTCCTGCCCTGAAGATCGAGGTACTGATTCCGGATTTCGATGGTCGCCCCGAGCTTCTGGACCGAATGATCGACGCCGGCCCGGATGTCCTGGGGCACAATATCGAAACCATTGCCCGACTCTATCCCCATGTGAATCGACCATCGGCCTTTTTTGACCGTTCTCTTGCACTTTTACGCTATATCTCGGAGCGCGGGGTCATCAGTAAAACCGGACTGATGGTCGGCCTCGGTGAAACCGAACTCGATCTTGAGGAACTGTTTCCACAGCTTGCCGCAGCCGGAGTCAAACTACTGACCATCGGTCAATACCTTCAGCCGATTTCCGGAAAAGTGGAAGTCAACCGCTACTATCATCCCGATGAATTTGAACAACTGAAGCAGATGGCCCTCTCGTCCGGTATCCAAGGTGTTGTCGCCGGACCGTTCGTCCGGAGTTCCTACCACGCCGAAACGCTCTATGAAACAGCAGCAAGACAATTCAGACAGAAATCTTCCCGGCAAGAAGGGCATGCATGCGCTATATAATATTCAGTGACATACACAGCAATCTTGAAGCCTTCGAAAAGATGCTCTCCCTGAAAAAAAGCAAGGAGGTCGACAAATTCATTTTTCTCGGTGATCTGGTGGGTTACGGACCAGACCCGGATTCGGTCATCGATCTCTACCGGGAACTCAACCCGACAACCGCTATCCGGGGCAATCACGACAAAGTCGTCGCCGGTCTGGAATCCTCTTCCCTGTTCAACCCTGTAGCCGCCTTTTCGGCGGAATGGAGCAAGCTTCATATCTCCCCGGACAACCTCACCCTGCTGAAGAACCTACCGAAAGGACCGCAGGTCATCGACCGTTGCATGTCCATCTGCCACGGATCGACATTTGATGAAGACTATTATATCTTTTCCACCTTCGAAGCCCTGGAATCTTTCAAATTCATCGATACCCCCATCGGGTTTTTCGGTCACACCCACTACCCCATCATCTACTTCCTGCGCAACGACCGGATCGATACCGTTCCGCTCAAGAAAACCATCCGGATCAAGCTGGACACCAATACCAAGTATTTCATCAACCCGGGCTCAATCGGACAGCCCAGAGACAAGAACCCTTTGCCGAGCTACATCATTTACGACTCAGATAAACGGGAAATCTTTTTCGTACGCTTCACGTACAATTTCAAAGTGACGCAGAGCAAGATCAGAGGAGCCGGATTACCGGAAATATTGGCCAGTCGCATTGAACTGGGTGTTTAAGGAGGCAGCTGATGAGAGGCAAAACAATCAAGGAATGGTTCCAATACACCATCGAAGAGAAACGGGAAGAGATAAAAGCGCACATTGAAGAAGCTCGGGACGAAATTTTCCTCAAGCTGGAAAAGCTGAAGCACCTTGATGTTCTTGATGATATCGAGATACCGGATGAGCTCTGCGCCCCCCCGCCGCCACCGCCTCCCCAGGGACCGGACCCCATCGAAACGGTCCACGAACACGTGACCCATATTTCCAAAGCAGTCAATCAACTCAGCCTGATCGAAGGCCTTCTGGACGGCATTTCCACTTTCTCGTCCCGTGCCGCATTGTTTCTGATCCGAGACGACAAACTGGTCGGTTGGAGCGGAAAGGGCTTTACCAAAGTACCGGATTCGATCAAGGATGAGGAGATCAAGAAAGTTTTCTTCTCCCTTTCCGCCAACACCACTTTCAAGTTTGTCCTTTCCGAAAAACAGACCTACTTCGGACCACCTCTGGCATACCCTGACGATCATTTGATCTACAGCCGATTCGGGGGCTTGAACCCGGAGAAAATTCTGGTGATGCCATTTTCGGTCAAAGGGAAGCCCCAGGCCGTTATATACTGCGATTCTCTCAACAAGAAGAAAATCGGCGAAAAAGAGATTTCGATTCTTTCCACCGTCGGCGAAATGAGCCTGGATCTTTTACCGATCCGACAAAAGATCCTTTCCAGGATCGAAACTCATAAATTTGTCGAAGGAGTGAGCACATCCGCATCGACCAGCTCCGGCAACAGTGAAAAATTCGCAGCGGAAACCGCCCACGAAATCGAAATCGACGAAGAACTGTCCAAAACACCCCCCCCAATGGCCGGTATACCATCCAAGAAACCGGGTACATCGGCAATCGATCCTGAACGGAAAGCGCGGGTGATCATCAACGATATCATTCTCTACAACCGTAAGGCCGTCGATGAAGGCCGTCTGAACAAGAATCTATTCCGGGTGATGGGAGACACCATTCTGCAGGCGAAAGAAGAGTATCTCAGGAAATGTTCCGAACTGGATATCTTCGAACGAAACCTGATCGACATCCTCGGCGACGGGGATCAAGACACATTGGAAGGATACCCTTTTGAGCATAATTAAGGGCAGTTTCAGATCACAGGCATTCAGAATCATCCTGTTTTCCTGGCTGATTGCATTACTTGCCGCCCTTTCGGTCACACCATTCCATTCACTGAGTGAAGACAACTCCTTTCTCGCCAAGATGGACCTGCCGTTCATTCAGCCGGCATACGCTGTCATATCTACCGTTCTGGGCCCTCAGCGGGAGCACATTGAAGAAGCGGTCACCGATATCGAAAAAATTGAGTCGTCCTTCGTCAAGTTGTGCCTGAAGACCCGTACGGTAGAAGAGAATCTGAGCAGTAAAGGGTACGGTATGATTGAAATGTACCTGGATGACATCGAGAAGGCAGACGATCCCTATTTCCGGCAAAGAGCCGCGAGCCTTCGCCTGACCAGCCTTTATCTAACAAAACAATACGAAGCGTTTATCGCGGCCTGCTCGGATTCGGTGAATTTTTCAGGCTCCCAGACCGCCCAATTGGTCCACGCCTACCTTGAAACCCGCAACGACAAGACAGCACAAGCCCTTTTCGAAGACCGGTTCCACACCATCCCCTTCAACACCTGGAGCGGCACTTTGCCCACGGCATCTCACGTCAACCTCGTTCGGGGTCTTCCCGAATCACTGTGGTCCGCTCGACTGGATCGTTTGCAGAGGCTGGAGCAGACGTCTGAACTGGCCGCACTGCTCAGGATCAGGAGTTCCCCGGAGCGCTCTCTGCTGCTCGAAGCGACGAGAGAATACACTCAGAAAGAGTACGGACGCGCCCTTCGTACTCTGGAGAGGATTAAATCACCAAACCTGCAATTCTGGAAGGATTATCTGCGCCTCAAGATCGATGCCCGGCAGGGGCGGATCGAGGATCTCATGGTCCGCAGCAAACAGCATCGGTACAACAAGCCAAGCTATCTGACCATCCTCAGCGACCTCGGCGGAATTCTGATCGCCACAGGCAATGACAGACTGGGTCTCGAATTTTACGGTCTCTACATGGAAGAGGTCGAAGCACTTACGGAATCACTGTCCGGTTCCCCTCAGGAACGACTTTGGACCGCTCTCCCCTTGAGTGAACAGAGCGAACTATACTGGCAGATCGTCCTCCGCTCTGCCTGGATCTACTACAAACTGGACCAACGCGGAAAACATCAGACCCTGATGGAGAAGTGTCTGCATTGTCCGATGGACTCCATCCGACAAAGCGCATTGACCTGGCTGAACAAGGAGCCTCAGGAAATCCTGTCCCGAATATCGCCGTTCAGTTACGATTATGCCCGGCTGAAAGGTCCCCTGTACAGAGAGCAGCTTCGCCCTTTCCTCAACCGCATCGCAGGTTTGCTCCCATTTTCCGAAGACGAGCTGTCCAACCTGGCCGAGTTCGCCCGCTATGGGTTATATCAAGAAGGTGTCGATTACTGCCGCTGGCTGCGTACGCAATACCCGGGAAACGGTGCGGCCGAAAGCACGATGTCCATATGCGAAGCCATTTTTCTGAACAAACAGGAACGCTACCCTCAGGCATTTTTCGCATTCCGAAACGCCTTCCCCGATTATTCCTCGTTCATCCTGCCTCGATACCTTTCCTTCCTGGTCCTGCCAATGGACCATCAGGACATCATCTCGGAAGAAGCCGCCAACAGTGGTCTAGATCCCTTGCTGGTCACCAGCCTGATCCGCCAGGAAAGCTTCTTCATGCCCGAAGCGGCTTCTCCGGCCAACGCCCACGGTTTGATGCAGCTGCTGCCCAGCTCGGCCCAGGAAGTCAGCGTTTCCCCGGTCCGCATCACCCCGCGTGACCTTCATCGGCCGGCGACCAACGTCGCCCTGGGTTGCCGTTATCTGAAAAGACTGATGGAACGATATGATAACCGAATCCACCTGGCCCTGGCCGCTTACAACGCCGGTCCGGAGCGAGTCGATCAATGGCTGAACAACCTGGGACAAATCACTCCCGAAGAATTTATCGAGCTGATCCCCTTCTCGGAAACCCGCCTCTACGTCAAAACCATCCTGCGCAACATGTACTTCTACCGGTACTATCACCCGGAACTTTTCTCTTCAGTGAAGTCTTGATCTTTTCCTCTACCCTGTATTTTACACAGTTACCCTGCTTTTCTCAGTAGAATTGTGGCGAAAGTTCAGAAATGAGAGGATGCGCTTTGGCTTTTTTTTTACTGATAAAATATCGGTATATTAAAGAATATATATATTAAGGATTCCGCCTCCGCCGTTCTTTTTCCAAAAAAGCGGAATAGTCGGGACGGAGAATCACACGGCGAACGGTGCAGTTCATGCCGCAGGTACTCGGGATGCGGACCATACACAAAGCAGTTTCTTCCTCGACTTCCAGAGCGACGAACCGACTTGCTGCATGTAACCATTGCATTGAATTCTGTTCCCCGGACTTCCCGATGCGTTTCACTTCCACTGAAAGGGAGAAATCGGCTGAATCATCACGGGGAAAAGACTCAAAAACAAACTCGAGCTGATATTGTCCGCGATCCAGTAGAAAAGGTTCAATGGAAACTTCCTGCGACAGGGTGACGTTGTCCAGTATTGTCCGTGTGTTGAGGCTCTTGAGTAGAGTCAGATCCAGGCCGTTTTCGAAATAGAACCGTTTCAGATCATCGGAGTACCCGCCGGTTGAGGAATAATCCGGCACATCGACGGCTCCGAGTGGAAGGAGCAAAGGTTCCGCTTTGTCTTTCCCCCCTCCGTAGACAGGTGAAAAACTAACCCACACTGGTCCAGGAGAAGAATAAAAGTCCAGCTCGTACCGATAGTCCCCGAATACCGTTGCCTTCTCATTTCCGACTGCCAATTCCTTCTCCCAGCCCCCCCTATGAATACGATATGTGCTCTCACAACCATTGACCCTTGCTTGAAATTCAAACGCAGAGCCTTCGGCTCTTGAAGCCCGGAACACTTTCAAACGGAATGCCGTTACCGGAAGTCTGCTTTCAAGCAGAAAACCCTTGCGAACATCCTTCAGTTTCACCCATCCCGGATTCTGTTCGTACGGTCCCAGCGGATAGTAGGCAGCCCGCGGATCGGTCATTCCGGCATACAGAACCGGCATCCTTGCAATTCCCCTTCCTGCTGGACGCCGGACATTGACCAGATTCGTCCGGTACCAGAAACAGACGTCGTCGTCCCAAGGGCCGAAACGCGCCTTTTCAACCCTGTGAAAGAGCAGATATCCATTCAACCGATCCAGAACCGCCGATCGA
>CAYMND010000088.1:0-8853 GCA_964391685.1 uncultured Clostridia bacterium
CGAGAGAGGCCGCTGTCGCTGCCGCCGCGGCCTTCTCCGCCTTCCACTGCTGTCGGGTGAGACGACGGCGCCGGGGACCGGTCCGGGTCAGGCCCTCAGGCGCACCGACCGCGTGGTAGTACTCGTCCTGGAAGAAGGTCATGGCTTCCCGAAGCGCCCGGTTCCCAGCCTTCACCGCCTCACGGGGAGGGGTCCCCGCAGCCTTCTCCTCCTCCTCGACCCGCTTCTTCGCGAGCTTCCCCGGGTGCAGGGTGGTAGCGTCGGCGCCCGGATCATCGGGCAGGAGCCAGGCGTGCAGGTGGGGGTGTCCCTCATCGTCGTGAGCGAGAACGACCCGGAGCTGGTCCCCGTACCGGTCCCGGAGCCAGTCGAGGTTCCGGCGCTCCCAGCGTGCGAGCGCGGCCCGGTCCTCTGCTGTCGTGATCGCGGCCCGAGGGACCGGGTAGCTCATCACGATCGTCGCCATGGTGTGGCGGTCCTGACGAATGGACCGGACCCTCTCTGACCCGTCTTTCAGGCGAGCGACGGTCGCCCGGGCCGCGACATGCGCGTCGTGGTCCGCCTGAAACGTCGAAGGATCGCCGAGCAGGACACGGGGAGGGGCCGGGTCGTCAACGTGACCCGAATACTCCGGGTCGCGAGTCGCCTCACCAATGACCTGAGATACGGACTGACCGGCTGCGTTGGGTTTACGCGACCAAGTCTGGATGTGAACGAACTGAGGGCCGGACATGGGACGGTCTCCGTGTGAGTGGATGACCTGAAGATTCGCGATCTCCCTGAAAATTCAAAACACAATAGGGCCGACTATTGTGTTGGCGAGCAACACACGTCGGCCCTTCCGGGGGACCGCTCCGCGGGGCCCTGTCTGGGGACCCTGCGGGGCTGCCTCGCGCGCGCGAGGCTTAGGCCGGGGCGGACCCCAACCTCTTCAGCCGCTCCTCCGCCGCGGCCCGTTCAGCCCGCGCGGTTGCAAGATCAGACCGGGCCGTCGCAAGATCGGCGAGCGCCTGGTCGGCCTTGGTTTCCAGCTTGTCATTGAGTGGAGTGGATGTACCGTGTGCGTTGATGTAATCAATCTGCTCCGGCTTGATCCCGGCATCGGCCAATGCATTGTGCATGCAGCGGCTGGTGCCTCTGGCCTCTTCATCGGGAGCGGTCATGTGGAAAGCGTCTCCGGTTTGACCGAAGCCGACCAATTCCGCATATATCCGCGCACCCCGAGCGAGGGCATGCTCCAAAGATTCCAATACCAGGACCGCACCTCCCTCGGCAACGACAAATCCGTCCCGCTCTTTGTCGAATGGACGACTGGCGGTTTTGGGATCATCGTTCCGAGTGGTTATGGCCCGCATGACCGCGAAACCGGCCATGCCCAGAGGGGTAATCGGTGATTCGGCACCTCCCGCGACCATAACATCGGCGTCCCCCATCTGGATGAGCCTCATGGAGGATCCGATGGAGTGGGCCGAAGCGGCGCAGGCGGTGACACTGGCCAGATTGGGGCCTTTCAGGCTGTGCTGGATCGAAACCTGACCCGTAGCCAGGTTGGCGATGGTGGCCGTCAGAAAGAACGGCGAAACTCGGGACGGACCTTTTTCCATCATGATCCGGTCATTGGCTTCCAGGGTGGAAATTCCGCCTATACCGGAACCGATGAAGCATCCGTACCGCTCATCCCGGGGTGATTCAACCTTCAGCCCCGAATCTTCGATCGCCTCTTTGGCGGCGATCAGGGCATACTGGATATAGGGATCGTATTTGCGGACTTCCTTGCGGTCGAAGTAATTCAGCGGATCGTACCCTTTCACCTCGCCTGCCACCTGGGAACTGAGTTCAGATGGATCGAACCGAGTGATGCGGTCTGTTCCTGAACGTCCGTTGCGAACATTGTCCCAGGCCTCCGCCACAGTCTTGCCGGTGGGGCAGATGATGCCCAGACCGGTGACCACGACACGGCGCAGTTCAATAGTTCTGCTTGTGAGTTTGGTCATCAGGGATCGTTTATGCTTTGGAGACGATATATTCGACAGCCGCTCCGACCGTAGTCAGTTTTTCGGCCTCTTCTTCGGGGATCTTGAGTTCGAATTCGTCTTCGAGGGCCATGATGAGTTCAACCTGGTCGAGAGAGTCGGCACCCAGATCTTCCACGAACTTGGCGTCGGTGGTCACCTGATCTTCTCCAACATTGAGCTTTTCGGACACAACGCCCTTCACTTTCGCAATGATTTCTTCTCTGGTCATAATATGCTCCTCCTAAGGATTTAGATTAATAACCCGCCGGAAACGTTGATGACGGTTCCGGTGATATATGAGGCCGCGGGGGATAGCAGAAAGGCCACCGCCTCGGCAATATCCATAACAGTACCGGCGCGTCTCAGGGGAATCTGCGCCAGATATTCTTCCTTGACCTTGTCGGCCAGCTTGTCTGTCATCTCCGTGGAGATAAAACCGGGAGCCACCGCGTTGACTGTGATGTTCCGGCTGCCGAGCTCACGGGCCAGCACCTTGGTCAGTCCGATGAGACCTGCCTTGGAAGATGCATAATTGGCCTGTCCGGCGGAACCGAGGATTCCGGCTACGGAAGCGATGTTGACCACCCGTCCGAACCGCTGCTTCATCATTTCCTTGGTGGCCGCCTGAGCACAGAGGAAGCTTCCCTTCAGGTTGACATCCAATACCAGGTCCCACTCCTTCTCACTCATACGGATCGCCAGATTGTCCTTGGTGATACCAGCATTATTGATCAAAAAATCGATGCTCCCCAGCTTCTGCTTGGTCTCATCCATCAGCTGCTGCACAGCGACCGGATCGGTAACATCGGTCTTCACGGCAAGTGTCTTCACACCGTATGCAGAGGCGATTTCCTGCGCTGTCTTTTCAGCCTCTTCGAAGAGAACATCGGAGATAACCACGTTCAGTCCCTTCTGAGCCAGCAGTTCGGCGATACTCTTGCCGATGCCTCTGGCAGAACCGGTTATCACTGCATTTTTTCGGTCTTCATACATATTGCAACTCCTTGAAAGTGCCTTCCAATTGAGATATTTCCCGACTAATCTTGCCCAGAACATTGTCCCGGATAAAACGACAAGTCAGATCGATGGCGTTGCTGATGGCCCGGGCATTGGAACGCCCGTGTCCGATCACCACCACACCGTTGACCCCCAGCAGCAGTGCACCGCCGTATTCGGAATAATCCAGCTGCCGCCATACCTTTCGCACGGCCCGCCGGATCAGGTAGAAACCGAACCGGGCCAGACGGCTGGAGGCCACCTCCTGTTTGAGCAGGGAATACAACGTGTCGGCCACTCCTTCAGCCACCTTGATGGTCACATTGCCGGTGAATCCGTCGGTTACGATCAGATCAGCTTCGCCGAGGACGACATCCTGTCCCTCCAAATTACCGATAAAGTTGATGTCCAGCTTCTGCAGTAAATTGTGGGCGTTCTTTGCCAGCTCGTTGCCCTTGATCGGTTCTTCGCCGATGTTCATCAGGGCCACCTTGGGATTTTCTATCCCCTCGGCCACCTGCAGGAACGCCCGTCCCATCAGGGCGTACTGAGCAAGGTTCAACGGCGTGGATTCGGCGCTGGCGCCCACATCCATCAACAAAGTTCTCCCTTTCAGAGAAGGAATGGAGAGAGAGAGAGCCGGACGACGGACCAGTGGGAGATTTCCCAGCACTTCGCTGGCCATGGCCATGACCGCACCGGTATTACCGATGGAAACCATCGCGTCGGCCTTTCCCTTTGATACCAGATTCAGAGCCCTCTGTATCGACGTCTCTTTACGAGTTTTCCAATAACTGAAAAACTGTTCCCGCATACTGACGGCCCGATGGGCGTTGATAATACTGATACGGGATTCCCTGACCATTCCGAGCCGCTTCAGCTCACGGCGGATCTCCCGTTCCTTGCCGACGAGGACAATGTGAACTTTTTGAAAAGTATTGTCCCTTTTAAGATATTCAACCACCCCGTCCACGACGACTCCAGGAGCGTGGTCACCGCCCATGGCGTCAATGGCTACCGTCATTTCACGCATGCATTACGATTCGCTGGATTCAACAACCTGCCGATCCTGGTAATAACCGCACCGTTCACAGACCCGGTGGGGCAGCTTCGGTTCCTGGCAATTGGGGCAGACGGAAAGTCCCTCAGGCTTCACCGCATGGTGGGCACGACGCATGTTCTTGCGTGCGTGAGAACTCCTGCGTTTGGGTTGAGCCATATTTCACCTCTTAATTTTATCGAACAGCAGACTGATTTCTGACCCTGAGTGATCACAGCTGCAATCCGCTTCATTCAGATTGGTCCCGCAATGACTGCAGAGACCTTTGCAATCTTCATGACA
The DNA here is from genome assembly GCA_964391685.1 of uncultured Clostridia bacterium. Taxonomy (GTDB): domain Bacteria; phylum Acidobacteriota; class Aminicenantia; order UBA2199; family UBA2199; genus CAYMND01. The sequence continues at coordinate 4,354 of CAYMND010000088.1, forward strand.
GACCGGATTGAATGGCAGCGACAGGTTGACCTGCTCACTCAGAATCTTGGCCAGATCGATTTTATTTCCTTTATAAAAAATGTATTCGATTTCTTCTTCTTTTACGGAATGCTCGGCATGGGTCAGTCCTCCGACCGGAAACAACACCACATCGAAGTGACAGTCGATGGGCATCTCGTACTCTTCAAGGCAGCGGACACATTCCAGCACCGCCTTGGCGCTGATTTTCCCGGACACCTTGATTTTTTCCCGATCTCTGACGAAATGGATGTCATAATTGATGGGCTCAGTCAGATAGGCGGAGTCTTCAATCAAGTTTTCGCGGTCTATCTCGAGGGATCCGGCAAGATGCAAGCCCCGTTCAGATATGCGTTGTATATCGATAACCATCCTTTATATATTTTCCTCGACATTTTTGAAAACAGCCTTACTTTTATCACATGAGCCGCATAAAGTCAAGATAACAGCCCGGGATCAGGTCCTTGCCGGACCGGAGCGCAGTGAATGCGGCCCAGCCGAACTGATGATCACTTCAGCGATTTCCCCCGGGACAAATCGGCCCGACAGGTTGACCACCCGGAGTTGTTCCGTTCGCCCGATCCATTCACCTTCACTCTTCGGATGCGCCGTGGTGACCAGTACCCGCTGTCGGCTCCCGACCATCTCCCGATGCTTTTTCAACTGTATACCGGCCTGAACCGCCTGCAGTTCCTGAAGTCGCGCCTTCTTCTCCTCCAGTGTAAGCCGTTCTCTCATGGTTGAAGCCCGAGTATTCGGTCGAGGAGAATAAACAAAGGAAAAAACCGATTGGTAACGGACCTTTTCCAGAAGAGAAAGGGTGAGCTGGTGATCGAAATCGGTTTCCCCCGGATAACCGCAGATGAAATCGGAGCTGAACTCCATCCCGGGTATTTTTCGATAAAAGCGCTCGATGATATCCAGATACTGGGACCGGGTGTACCTGCGGTTCATCATTTTGAGCAGCCGCGTGGATCCGGACTGGGCGGGGAAATGCATCAATCGGGCGATGTTGGGGCGCTCGGCCATGAGATCCACAAGTTTCGCGGCGAAATAACCGGGATAGGAAGTGACAAAACGAAGCCAGAAGATCGGCATGGCCGACAAGCGGTCCAGAAGAGCGACAAAGTCCATCCCGGAGGAATCGTCCCGCCAGCTGTTGACATTCTGTCCCAGCAGAACGATCTCCTTGACCCCCTTCTCCAGCAGATCCCGGACTTCAGCCTCAATGGCCGGATAGGGGCGGAATTTCTCACGGCTGCGGGTGTACGGAACAATGCAGTAGGCGCAGAAATTGTTGCACCCTTCCATGATGGAAACAAAAGCGGAAAAAGCGCTGCTTCGGCTGGTCATAGACGGCACCAGCTCCCGCCACTCCCCGGAGAAATCGAGCAGGTTGTCCGGACTGCCCTCTTCGAAGATCAATGCGGAAGCGATTTCCACAATCCGATGATACTGATGAGTGCCCACCACCGCGTCGATCCTGGGCTGACGTTTCTGCAGCGCTTCCCCACCCGACTGGGCGACGCAGCCGGCCAGAACGATTCGTTTTCCCTTGGGAATACGACCGATGTAGGAGAATATTTTCTGCGCCGGTTTTTCCCGCACGGCACAGCTGTTGATGATCACCAGATCGGCATCCGCAACCTGGTCGGCCCATCGCCAACCCGCCTCGCAGAGCAGAGAACGCATTTTTTCCGAATCGTTTACGTTCATCTGACAGCCGAAGGTGGTGATGTGAAAGGTATGTTCCGAAACGCTCTTCATGGGCGGCATTGTACCGTAAACCGGCCATCCCGGCAAGTTCTATTGTCAACCGGATGACAATTCAAAACAAGTAGTCGACACTTCGAACCATTTTTTGAACTTTCTTTTTCAAAAACCAGTAAAAACACATGAAAACCAGTAATAACAGGAAAAACAAGATGAAAATGAAGTTGTTGTGTATTCTGTTGAGCACCTGCATCGGATATTCGGCCGAAGTCACCAACCCGGACAAGCCGATTCGGGGCGACTGGGACTTGAAACCGGTCAAGTTATGGAAAATCGAGAATTTCAATGACCAATTTTTCTCCAAGGACACCGGAAGAATCCGTGTCGATCGTAACGGAGACCTTTTTCTGTTCGACGCCAAAGCGTGCAACTTTCATGTCTTCAGTTCCTCAGGCAAATGGCTCCGCACCTTCGGTCGCCGCGGAGAAGGCCCCGGCGAGATCACTCGCCTTCTCAATTTCCATCTGACCCCCTCCTACCTGATGGCCTGCGACCAGAGCCGTCTGCACATTCTGAAGAAAGACGGCAGCCATGTGCGCAGTGAAATACTGCCTCATGACATAACTCCCACAGTGTTTCTGGACGATGATCGCCTGCTGTCTGCCCCGGCCACGGTAGGCCCGGATCCGTCGGCAAAACAGGCGGTGAAAACATACAATCTGATGACCAAAGAAAGCTCCATCATCACCGAATTCACCCCCAACCTCGCCGGAATATCAAAAGAGAAAAGCGCCTCCGGCCCGTCGGTCCAGATCCGGGTGGCCGAGCTGACTCCGCTCATGGTTGTCGGAACTGGAGACCACCGTTTCGCCATGGGCTTCAATGACAGCTATCTGATCCGGGTGTTCGACAAACAGGCCCGGGAGATATTCTCTTTTTCATCGTACCGCAAACCGGGCACGATTTCCCAGGAAACCAAGCTCCAATGGTTCAGCCACCTGATCGGGAAAGTGACCATCGGCGGTCAGTCCGGCGATTATTTCGAAAACATGATCAAGAGCTTGCCCTCCACGGCCACCGCCTTCATCGGTATCGGTTTCACCCCGGACAATTGGTTGATCGTCTACACCCCTCGGGAAGACCGTTCTCACGGTCGGGACATCGACCTGTTCAACCCTGCCGGAACATACCAATACCGAAGCCGCATCACCCTTCCTGAAGGGGAAACCATTGTCGGCAGCAGCCTGACCCTTCAGGACGATCGTCTTTACGCCCTGTGCGAGAACGAAGAGGGAGACATCCGCCTTCTGGCTTTCTCCGTATCCCTCCCCCGCTGATGGAACAGCAGGTTCAGAACGGGGCGTCTTCACCCATAAGCTCGGCGAAGCGGTCGATGAGGTGGTCGGGCTTGAGCAGGAGGAGCTCGGAACGGCTGTTGGAACCGGTGGTGATGGAGACGACCTTGGCCCCCAGGTGCCGGGCGGTCCGGATATCCTGAACGGTGTCGCCGATAATATAGACCCGCTGGAAACGCGTTCCAAAATGAAGTTCGGCTTTCTTGAGCGCATTTTCAGCGATATCGAATCGCCGCAGGCCGTCCTCCCCGAACCCTCCGACCGGGAAATATTTCCAGATCCCCAGCTTCTCCAGCTTGTAACGGGCGCCGATCTTCAGCTCGCCGCTGATCAGTCCCAGTTGAACCTGCCGCAGTCTCAAATAGTCCAAATACTCAAGGGCATCGGCATTGGGACGCCAGACATCCGTCTCCCTGTACGATTCCAACTTTTCCTCATATATCTTGAGAAATTTCTTCCAAAGGTATTCACTGTAGGCAACACCGAAACGGCGCAACACCTCCAGCAGTACGTCGTGATCCGAACGAGCAGAGGTATTGATACCTTTCATGGTATTCTCCCGTCCGATCAACTCATCCACGGCCTCGGCATAGGGGATGTCGGTACGTTCGTCACGAGCGATCAGTGTGCCATTGACATCGAAAAAGATCATAATAGACATAGTCGAGCCTTCTAATCGCTTATTTTACTCCTGTTTTTCGAAAAAAACCAGAGCTCACCAGATTGAAAAGATAAATAACACTGTGAGCGACTATATTTGAAAGTCAATCGTCCCAGAGCATCATTTTTTTCTTTTCATCGCAATGCTGACCGGCTCTCCGCCGATCCCGAAATCATCGGGCTCCATTTCCTCGAGAATGACACGAACCTGCTCCGCCCCGACCGACAGATGCTCACATACGGCATCCGTGATCCCCCGGATGACCCCCTGCTTCTGCTCCAGGCTGCGTCCCTTTAAAAGTTTGACTGTCACAATCGGCATTCGGTACTCCTTGCTGCAACATCATGATGGCATTTCATTGTAAACCCAAAAACCTTCCATCTCAATATGGCGGGTTTTCAACCCCAATCATTCTCATTGCGGCGGTTTTCTGATTTCATCTCTGCTATAATTCCCTATAGCAGAGGTTACCTTTGATGAGAAACCAGGAAAAATCATTCTTTTTCCTGCTCGCCGGAACGCTTTTTTTCCTGACAGCGGTCTCCTGCGGCAGAAAGGATCCTTCGCCTTCTTCGTCAACTGATTCCGAAGCAAAACCCAGCAACATTCTACTGATCACCGTGGACACATGGCGTTACGACCGGGTCGGCCTTCACGGGCATTTCGTGAAGACTCCCCATATCGACCGACTGGCATCCGAATCCCTTCATTTCACACGCGCCTACAGCCACAATCCCTGCACTCTTCCCGCCC
>CAYMND010000089.1:0-8686 GCA_964391685.1 uncultured Clostridia bacterium
CGGCTGCGTTGCACTCTGAATGGTCGAGATTTCGCCCCGAGCTCAACCGTTTTTTGGCCAGGGGGGTGGTGCTTCGGGCGGATGAAAATCTTTACTACCTGGATGAAGGGCGCCTTCTGCAGTACAGAATGAACCGCAGCAAATGGTGGTTGATCTGTCTGCTGGCGCTCTGTATGGTGATCATGACCCTTTTGATCGGGAAGCGATGAATATTGGACTTTTCAGGCAAAGACGCCGTCTATTGCCTCTTCTGCTGGCTGTCCTGTCGTTCGCTATGGCTTCTGTATTCCTTTTTGTGTGGCACAGGAATCGTCAGCGGGAAGTCCTGGAAACGGTCGATGCCGTATCTCCTGCTCTGATCAGCGAGTCCAGAAGGTCTCTGTCACATCATTTGGGGCTACTGGCACGAAGTGAATCGAATCTGTTGTTCCAGAAGGGAACTGATGGTTCAGGGAAAGTCAGTGTGGGAAACTGTATTCGGCTCAGGGATACCGTGTCAGTAATTTACCCGTGGCTTCTGTCCGTGCGCTGCTACGATGATACCTTCATCTTACGGTACGCGGCAGAAAAACCGGGCATTTCGATATTGCCGTCGCCGATCAGACAGAGTGTCCTGGTCGCCCATATCGGTGCCGCCGTACGGGAAGGTCTGTATTCATCCGCCATCCGGCCTGATTACCGCGTGATTGTGCCCCTGATTGCGGAACAGAAACGGCAGGGGGTCGTGGAATTCATATTCGCACCCGAGGTGCTTCTCACCGGTATTGATCGGCTTTATCATGGCCGGTGGTCCTGGAAGATTGATTCCGAAAGACTCGAGGAGGAGAACGGTAACAAAAACGAGATGTTTGCGGTGGCTTCCTGCCCCGATCTGTTTTCGGGGGTGGAACACCGTCTGGATTTTTCTTACCCGTTGTTGTATCCACCACAGACGGCATTTCTTTTCTTTCTGATCACCTTTATCCTTGGATTTTTTTTCCTGTTCACAGCAGTTTACCTGCAGTCGACGGGAAGACGGTCATTTCGGCAGAAGAATGCAACCGTTGGGGAAGGCACCGGGGGCAAGGATCTTCTTGTACTTTCCCAGGCAGTGGATCAGAGTAATGTGGCGGTCATGGTGACCGATATCAACGGTTCGATCGAATATGTCAATCAGAAATTTCTGCAGCTGACCGGTTATGAACGGGAAGAACTTATGGGACAGAATCCCCGGATTCTCAAATCCCTGGCAACACCTCCTGAGGTGTATGATGATCTGTGGCGACATCTTTCAGTTGGGGAAGCGTGGAGCGGAGAATTTTACAACCGGAAAAAGTCCGGAGAATTATTCTGGGACGTTTCGTATATCGCTCCGGTGTGGGATGAATCGGGCAGGGTGGTTCATTATGTTGCAGTGAAGGAGGACATTACCGAGCGCAAGCAGATGGAAGTGGAACTCATCGCAGCAAAGGAGGCCGCAGAAAGCGCCAATCAGGCAAAGAGTCATTTTCTGGCCAATATGTCTCACGAGATTCGTACTCCCATGAACACCATTATCGGAATGACCGAACTGACTCTAAGAACTGCTCTGGAAGGAGAACAGCGGGACTACCTCAAATCAGTCATCCAGGCCGCCGAGAACTTGCTGGCCATACTCGACGACATTCTCGATATTTCCAAGATCGAAGCGGGAACACTGAGGCTTGATCCAACTCCTTTTGCTTTGCGGGAACAGCTTCGGGGCTGGATGATCGGTATCATGATCGAAGCCGAAAGAAAAAACCTGGAGATTATGCTGGATGTGGACGATGATGTGCCGGATCTGTTGATAGCGGACTTCATCCGCTTGGGGCAGATTTTCACCAATCTTCTTTCCAATGCGGTAAAGTTCACCGACAGCGGTGGGGTTCTGGCCAGGGTGGAATTGACCGGAGCTGAAAACTCGAAAGAGGTGGAGTTTCATTTTATGGTCAGTGACACGGGTGTCGGGGTGGCAGAAGGAAGTAAGCACGAGATTTTCAAGAAGTTTTCTCAAGGAGACTCCTCTTCCACTCGGCGTTACGGCGGCACAGGTCTGGGTCTTGCCATTTGCTCGGAACTGCTGGCCAAGATGAAGGGGCGTATCTGGGTGGACAGCCCGTCTGAATGGGCCTTCGGGGCGCAGCAAGGGCCGGGGAGTACTTTCCATTTCACCATTTGGCTCGGCAAACAATACGAGCAAAACCGTTCTCCTCGACTCGATTTCACCCTTTCCGGACGGTTTAAAACAGTCATTATTCTCTTAAAAAACCAATTGCGTTTGAAAATAGTCAAGAAATGGTGCGAAAGCGGAGGCCTGTCCAGTCGAATCGCGGCGGAGTTTCAGCAAGCCTGGCAGTGGTTTACCGCAGAAGCCGACATTCTGTTTTTGACCGAGAGAGCTTTCTGGCCTGACGATGACGCAGATCTCCAGGTTCCGAGCCCATCGGGACGGATCATTGTCTACGATGATCGGCAACAGATTCAGATTCCTCCGGCTCTGTCAGGAATATGCTCTCTGCCGGTAAAAAAACCATTCTGTTCCAAGGAGCTTTTGGAACAGATCAGCCGGGTGCAGACGCTCGAATCTCCGGAATGCTGTCCGGCAGAGGAAGTTTCGAATCCGGAGGATACGGGGGAAAAGAAATCCATTCTGGTTGCGGAAGACAATTTTCTGAATCAGAAACTGATCGGTCGGTTGCTCGGCAAGGCAGGTTACGATGTTTTTTTTGCCGACAACGGGCTGAAAGCGGTTGACGCTCTTCGGGAAAGGAACTTCGACTTGGTATTGATGGATATTCAAATGCCTGAAATGGATGGAGTCGCAGCAACACGGCGGCTCAGGGAAAAGGGATTGACCCTGCCCATCATCGCCTTGACGGCTCACGCTCTCAAAGGAGATCGGGAGAAGTTTCTGGCGGCGGGGATGGACGATTATCTCTGTAAGCCGGTTCACCAGGACAAGCTGTATCAGCTGCTTGAAAAATTCCTGAAAGGAAAAAATTCCTGAGAATTTCTTTATTCCAGTTCCACCGGATTCTCGAGTCGTCCGAGTTTTTCAATTTCGATGCAGATATGATCCCCGGGCCGGAGAAAAAGCGGCGGTTGTCTGATATAGCCGACTCCTTCCGGTGTTCCGGTTAGAATCACCGTGCCTGGCAGCAGAGTGACCGACCGACTGGCATGATGGACGATTTCCGCGACGGTGAAGATCATGTCGGCCGTGTTGCTTTCCTGGACCTTTCTGCCGTTGAGGCGGGATCGAATCGCAAGTGACTGGACATCTCGGATTTCATCCCGGCTGAGGATGAACGGGCCCAATGGACAGAAGGTGTCGAAACTTTTGCCCCGGCTCCATTGCTTCATCTGTAGACGGATCTGCCAGTCCCGGGCCGATACATCGTTGGCACAGGCATAGCCGAAAACGGATTCTTTTGCCTGTTCCAGCGGGATGTTCTTGCCTCCCTTGCCTATAATGACGGCCAGTTCGGCCTCGTAATCCACTTCATCCGGGCCGGCCTGCGGGAGGAGAATGGGCTCTCCGGGGCCGATGACACTGTTGATTCCTTTGGGAAATATCAGTGGGATTTCCGGAATACGCAGACCGGTTTCCATGGCGTGCGTACGGTAGTTGACTCCCAAGGCCAGAATCATCGGCGGGGCAATCGGAGCCAGTACGCGGGTGTATGGGAAAGGTTCGATGCGGCTGTAACGAAATCCTTCGGCCCAGCCGCCGGATAGATCTTCTGCCAGCTGTCTTTCAGATTCGATAATTTCGCAGAATCTGACTGTTCCGCTGGTGTCGATCACTCTGGATATCCGCATACTTGTATTTTATCACACTGTGGTGTCGAAGTTTTCCATATTGTTTTTCCCCGGTTTCAAGGGTGGGTGTGCAGAACCCTCTTGATTTCCTGGGCCAGGGTGGAAAGCTGGAACGGTTTACATAACTTTCCGGTGAAACCGTATTCCTTGAAATCCGCGATGACCGGATTGTCGGAATACCCGCTGGAGACAATCGCCCGGATCTCGGGAAAGAATTCCCGGATACGTTGCAGTGCGATCTCTCCCCCGATGTCACCCGGGATGGTCAGATCCAGAATAACCAGGTCGAATTTCAAACCTTTGTCCCGGGCCAGTTCGAAGAGTCCGATCAATTCTTCGCTGTTGACGACGGAGATGACCTGATACCCCAGGTGGGTGAGTTGCTGGTCGAATACCTCCAGTACGTCGAGGTTGTCATCCATGATGATGACGGTTCCCTGACCGTTCGGTGTCTCGTCGATAGGACCGGCCTCATTGAGCTTTTCCTTCGTGGCAGGAAGAAAAACATCGAATGTCGTACCTTTTCCCGGTTTTGAGTCGACGGCGATCAGGCCGCCGTGGCGCTTGATGATGTGGTATGAGCTGGTCAGACCGAGACCGGTCCCTTGCAGTTTGGTGGTGAAATAAGGGTCGAAGATTCTGTTCAGATGGTCCGGTGGTATGCCGACTCCCTGATCCGCAACGGTGATGCAGATGTATTCACCCGGTAACAGAGGGGATGTCGCCAGCTCAGCAGGAACGATGTGATTTCGGGCACTGATGGTCAACGTCCCTCCTTGCGGCATGGCCTGCTTGGCGTTGATGATCAGGTTGTTGAGGACCTGGGTGACTTGACCTTTATCGATCAGTGCCGACCACAGACCGCTTTCGAAACGGGATTGAAATACGATGTTTGTATCGCGCAGGAGAAACTGGGCCGATTGTTCAATGAGTTCGACAATGGATTCGGACTGCTGAACCGGTTTACCTCCGTGGGAAAAAGTGAGAAATTGCCGGGTCAGAGTCTGGGCTTGAATCGATGCTTTTTCAGCGGCTTTCAATTTTTCGTCGAAGTCTTTTCCTTTCTGGGCGTACAGTCTTGCCAGACTGATATTGCCCAGAATTCCGGTGAGAAAGTTGTTGAAATCATGGGCGATTCCCCCGGCCAGGAGGCCGATGGACTCGATTTTTTTCATATTGAGTATCTCTTCTTCGATTTTCCGGCGATGGGTGATGTCGTTGATTACGAAAACGGCTCCCAGAATGTTGAAGTTGGGATCGAAAATGGGTGAACCACTGCAGTACAGATCCAGTACATTGCCGTCGGGTCGGGTCAGCTTCGGATTGTATCTGCCGATGTCCACGCTGTTTCCACAGACGATTTGAGTTACGATTTCGCTGAATGAAGGTCCTTTGCTCATTACAATGTCGAGAATGTCGCTGATCAACCGGCCCATTGCCTGCTCAGCCGGTGTGGAGCTGATGGTTTCCGCATGGCGGTTTATCAGGGTGATTCTTCCTTCCATATCGGTTGTGATCACTCCTTCGCTGATACTCTCCAGGGTTACCCACAACCGTTCCCTTTCCATGACCAGGGCCTTCTGAAACCGTTTCATGTCGCTGGTATCCCGAATGATAAAGATGACGCCCAGTGAGTTCAGCGGCTCCATCCGAAGTTCAAAGTTCTTTTCACCATAATTCGAAAACAGAACGCCTTCCAGAGGAGAAACCTGTTGATGCCCGAGGGTCAGTCGAAAGGCGGCATCCAGCTCCGGAAAGATGGAAGGCAGTAAGGAATCAGTTACCTTCTTGCCCAGGGGATCCTGCATCTTCAGGAGGTCTTTCTGATCGGAATTGCCTTTGAAATCGATGATCGACCCATCCCGGCCGACCACCAGAAGAATGTCCGGGAAGGCCTGGAATATGGCTCTCATCTGTGAATTGATATCGAGGAGCTCCTGTGAACTCAGATCCAGAGAGCGCTCCAGCATTTTTCGATCTGTGTCGAACTGTCGATACGCCTGGTCGATCATGGAAAGCAGCCGGCTTTGTCTTGGAGCCAGAAGATTGGCGTTGATGGCGGCTTTTCTCAACTGTCTCTTGAGCAAAGAGTGGAATTCCATTACTTCTCTTCCGAAAAGGTGGTGATGGTCATTGTCTGGTTGTGCAGTTCGCACGGTTTTCCGGGTTCCAACGGTGAAATCTCGCCGTAGGAATAGAAACCGGTGAGTCGGCATTTTTCACCAAGAATGTCCTTGACGGTTTCGACCTCCTCTTCCACCCGCTGTTTCATGACCATGTGCCGGCCGATGCAACTGATCAGGATCGCCAGCTGAGGCTGATTTTTCGGGGGCATTCTCTGCAGGCTGATTTGTGCGGCCCGGTTGGCACCGTCGATCAGGCGGTCCGTATCGGCTTTCATCATCCTCGCGTATGCCCCTTGGGGCATATTCCCGGCAAAGATCATGCATTTCTCAGCCTCATCGACGGCCAGTACGGTACGAACCAGTTCATCTCCTCCATGGGGCTGTTCCATGAGGCTCAGGGGAAACAGCACTCCTGCAGCCGGAAGCCCTCCTGCGTGTTCCCCCAGATAGACCTTGTACAGCTCCAGGCTGGATTTCCCATCCAGCTCGTAGAGAATGTTTTGGTTTGAACGGGTGATCAGTCGGGTCGGCCCGAAAGGGTCCCATCCGCCGGCCGATCCGTATCCGACATGCAGCGCTTTTCCATAGAAACCGATCACGACGGCTGCTTGACTTTCAAAACCCTTTGGAGTCAGTACAACCGTTTTCTTGAACGCCTCCATGTCCGCTGAAAGTCCTCCGCTGATGGAAACGGAGGCGGGGAAACCGTCTTTGAGGCCTTTGACCAGATCGCTTCCGTTGACCGCCAGACCGTCGGACAGAACCAGCGCGTGAACGAGGTTGTCATGGGGGATGGAACGGGCAAGTTCCAACCCGGACTGATGGCTGAGGCTGGATTCGGTGATGTAGACATGGCCGGATTGGAGGCTGGATTTGGAAAACTGGACGGTTGTTATTTGGACGCTCTCCTGGCTGACTGTCGTTTCGGAAATTTCTCCGGCTGTGGAACAGCCTGCAAAAACAGCCGTGGGAAAAGCGTCTCTGAGATTATCGAGAGGAAAGGCATCGCTGAGCAGCTGACGATAGCCAAAAATCAGCACCAAGTCGGGCCGGGTATTGTTCCGGTCGGACAAGGGAGCCGAAAAACTCTCCGAATCAGACCAGGAAAATTGTCTGACGTACATATATTATTATTGCTGTGTTTTTTCTTTCCTTTCATCTGATTATCTCAGAAAGTTATCGGTGACCCGGAGTGTTTTCCGACTCATTGAAAAAAGATGTTGAAATGTTTTCCGATTGGAAATAAATTGTTTTTTGGTTGAAGGGAGTATTATTGTTTCGTTTATTTTTTGAAAAGCAATAGTGCTTTTTCTTGAAAAGAAGGACGAAAAATTGATGGATGAACAGATCTTCTGGCTTGTTGTGAATGTCGAATTGCTGGTTCCTTTGGCAATCCTGGATGATGAGGGAATGACTTCAGAGGAGTATCTCTGCGGTGCACGACTCAGTTCGGGGATAACGGCCCAGTCTCTTGCCTCGGCTCAGAAGCGTCTGGTGCGTCTGATTTCGGAATTGACCGGATGGCAAAGGGAATGGTTTGTCATTGATTACTGTCGCGTCAGCACCATAGAGCCGGAAGAGATCCGTGCAAAATTGGACGGAGTCGGAGCCGGTGAGAAAGATCTCTTGCAAACCCCGGGTATGAACGGAGTGTGGTTTCATTCTCATCCCAAGTATATGACGAGAAGAGGTTTTGAATGATGGGTTTCCAGCCCATGGGAAAGAGGTGAATCGTAAAATTATTCGATGGGTTGAGGAGCGTGGTACTCCTCCATTACCAGAAATGTTTCAGCCTTGTCGATGCCCTCGTTGCCGGTCAGCTTATTGACCAAAAAGCTGTGCAGGCTTTTGATGTCATGCATGTTGACCTGAAGAAGGTAGTCATAGGCTCCGGTGACATGAAAATAGGCGATGACTTCAGGAGTGGAACGTAAAAAATCGACGAAAGCCTGAATGTTCTGCTTCTGGTGCTTCATCAGGGTGACGGCGATCAGAACCGGAACTTTATATCCCAGTTTGTCCCGATCAATCTGAGCGGTGTATCCGGTTATGAAACCCGATTCTTCCAGTTTTTTCACCCGTTCCAGTGTAGCCGGCGGTGTCAGTCCGATCTCTTCCGCCAGCTTGACGTTGCTGATTTTGGCGTTTTCCTGCAGCAGCTTCAGTATCTGTAGGTCCTTTTTATCCATTTATTTCGTAGGCCTTTTTTTCGGTACGAAGGGTAACACAGGTAAACCTTTTCTGCAATACTTGAGTATATATGGTTTCGAACAAGTCCATATCCTTAACATTTCGGAGGTTTTTTTATGAACAGAACGCTGCTGTTATGTGCATTTGCGGCTGCTGTGCTGCTGTCCTGCCTTACCGCCTGTAATTCCAGAAGCGGACAAGAATCCATGGGGCTGACTTATCCGGAGACAGCCCAGGTTGAACAGGTGGATGGTTACCATGGAACACCGGTTCGGGATCCCTATCGATGGCTCGAGGATGACCGTGCCCCGGAGGTCGAAAACTGGGTTTTACGGCAAAACCAGCTGACTTTCGACTACCTGGCGAAGATTCCCTATCGTCAGGCCATACTCGATCGGCTGCAGGCTCTTTACAATTACCCCCGTTACGGTATGCCCTTCCGGGTGGGTGAGTATTGCTTTTTTACCAAGAACGACGGTCTGCAGAATCAGAGTGTCTACTATGTTCAAAAGGGGATGGATGGTCAACCTGAAGTATTCATCGATCCC
>CAYMND010000090.1:0-8660 GCA_964391685.1 uncultured Clostridia bacterium
TTGAGAATTTCGGTAATCGTACCTCCATTGAATTGGAATAATTGAAAGACATACTGGTAAAGCAGACTCGGATCGTACTGAAATGTTTCTGAATCAGACGGGTCATCATTATGACCCAACTCGCTAAAGTTTTGAAACAACTGAATGAACGCTTGATAGAGAAAGAGCCACTTTATGACCCAACTGAACTGAAAAGATGACTTCCTGAAATCCTTCATCTGAATGGTCTCATCCCCTTTTTAGCCTTTGACTTGATATCCGCCGCTCTTTTTGCTGCCGATCCGTTCAATCAAACCTTGTTCGATCAGTTTTTTGACCTGCTTATCGAGTGTATCTACGGGACGATTCATCACCTCCGAGATTTGCTTTAGATTGACACCAGGATGGGCTTTTATATAATCCACCAGTTCTTTCAAAATCGGATTTAATCCGCCATTTAATCCGCCATTTAATCCGCCACTTAATCCGCCATCGGGTTCAATGGATCGCTTAAAAGTCACGGTAAAGAAATCGTCATAAGTGAATTCTACCTCCGAGCGCCCATTTTCCTTGACCGCTTCACGAATGCGGCTGATACCCGTACCGACTTTCTCGATCAGGTGAATCCGCTGCAATAGAGAAGCGATGAGCGGATTCCGAGCTACGCTCTTCTTACCGAATTCGGATGGTTTGAGACCGTTCGGTAATCCGCCAGGGTTGGAGATGATCACCCGATCGTCAAACACCTCGATCAACACGTTGGCCCTCTTATCGAAATAATCCCGATGACAGACCGCATTGACCACCGCCTCCCGAATGGCTACTTCGGGAATGTCCGGAATTTCATCACGCCTGAGCTTTTCAATCACATATTCCAGATTGGTGTGACGCTGCACAAACAGCACGGCCTGGTCGATGTTGTCGACGATATTACCCTTGAAATCCTTCTTGTCGAGAATGTGAACCCGCTCGTTTCCTTTGAACAGCACACAGACTACAATGGCATGGTTGATCAGGAAATCGATATCACGGGCAAAGAAAAGAACCCCCAGGTTGGTCATCTGACCCGCATCGTTCAAACAATCCAGATTTCGCAGCAGGGCCTTCTGATCGATTGTTGGACTGATCCCGGCAGCCTTGATATAGGATTCAAACCCTTTTTGATCGAAATCACGATCGAAATCCGCCTTCTCGCACAGAAGCTCGTCAAAGCGGTAACGGCCCTCTTTCTGAAAGAATTCTATGATCTCATTGCGGGTCAGTTTCTGACTGTTGGCACCGTTGCGGATGTAAAAGCCCTTTGGGCAGGCATAGGGTTTCTCTGTCCCTTTGGGGATTCGGATCAGAAAAAGTGAATCTGTCGTTTCAATGGTTACGGGCAGGTTTGGCTGAATGACCCTGAGAAAATCCTGAAGAATGGAGCGGTTGCGGTTGTCTGTTTCGATGCCTTTGATCGTCCCGTCGTCCCGGATACCGACCAGAATAATCCCGCCACCGGAATTGGCAAAGGCGCAAGCCTCTTCAACTAGGCTTTTATCCAAGGCTTCCTTGAATTCCAGATGATACCCTTCTCCAGAGGCAATCAGTTCACAAATTTCTTTTTCCATTCTTCCAATAATCCAATATTTTTATCCCTTATATCTACTTTTATGTCAAGAATAAAAGTAAACATAGCAATGAACGATGTTTTACTTTTTTTTTCTCAAAACCTGTCAAGTCTTTTTCCTCTCCAAATTGGGATAGTTATTAGTATGCTAATTTGGAAATTTTTTTACCCCTAAAAAACCTGTCAAGACGCTAACTGGCTAATTTTTAATTAACTTATATGTTTAGTTCGCTTTTGGAAGAGATATCTACTTTCTATCTCTTTTCTTGATCCCCGGATGGGTTCGGGCGTGCACATCCTGCAAGGCCTTGATGGATACCTGAGTGTATATCTGGGTGGATTCGAGGCGGGAGTGGCCCAGCATCTGCTGGATGAATCGGATGTCGGCGCCTCCTTCGAGCATCAGAGTGGCCATGGTGTGTCGGAAGAGGTGACAGGAGCCCTTCTAGTTGATGCCTGCCAAAAAATGCATATAAGCCAGACACTTTAATTGACGATCAAATCAAAATCCCCAAAATCAATCTCAAGAAAAAACGACTGCGTAAAATACACGCCGATTCTTTCGTAAATTATCACGCCGATTCACATCCCATGATCGCTCTGAGTCGGGAACCGATTCTGGGTATTTCTTTGAGCGTCTGATATTGCGAAAGGGTCAATAGGCCCTCCTTTTGTGCCTCTTGCAGGGCCTGTTTAATAAACTCTGGCGAGAGAGTCATGGAGCGAAGAAGGTCTGTCAGCGTCCTGTGGGGATTCGTCACTCGGTACCCCAACCTCTCTTCGCACTCAGATGGGTCGATATCGGCATGATGGAGAATCAGAGCATCTGGGATATCCCCCACACGCCGATGACCTCTGGGAAATGTCATGTGAAGCTTCTCAGGCTGAACATCGGTCAGACCGAAAAGAGCCAGCGCCGTTTCATGGGAATACACCCCTTGAGCAATCCCCTTTCTGTTCATGGACCAGACCCCCCAAAGAGAATATTGTGAATCCTCAGCCAGCGGAAAACGGTTCAGTCGATAAATTCCCCGCCACTCCCGGGTCCAATTACCACGGCTCACATGGTATGCATGGTTTTTTTCACTGTACCCGGCCATTCTGGCCTGATAGGCGGTAAAGTATCCCCCTTGAGATGCGGCAATCCGATACAGTTCGATTTCTGGTTTTCCCCTGTTCATGTAGTTTATATACCTTATTTTTTAAGTTATATCAACTACAGTCAAGACATTTCAAACCGTTTTCACCATACTGGTGATTGGAAAGCGGGTGGAGCCGTCATTGACCGGGTTTTTTGACTGGACAATACTGGCTTTTCGGATGAATTATACCTTCTCTTTTATCTTGGATAAGATTCATTTTGTATAACCTTTTTCCATATGATTTGTCAATTCGTACAAAATTTTACTGTACATCCAGTCAATCACTTGGATAGTTCTATGAAAAAACGAATATTTCGTAGAGTGACATGCCGCATGCCTAGTAAAGTATCATGCCGCTATACAATCGCCCAATTCACATCTTTATCATTGTTTACAGTAGCAATTTCAAACATACCATGTACTCTTGCTGAATACCTTTTTTCCTCTTTCCATAAAAATATCCGTAATGTAAAGATGTGCAGCACCGTCACACATAGTCCTTCCTTGAAACAACAACAATTTGTCGACATTTGTTCCAGAACAGTGACGAATATTCGATCTGAACTGGCAGACCCGTTTTGGCGATCAAGCCTTCTACTCCGTCTTCGGCCAAGAAACGTTTAAAATGCTGTTTGTGTTCGTAACCGAAAACGGTTTCCGCAAACCAGATTAGAAACGAATTCTTGTTCTTCGGCAGCGGAGAAGCCGCATCACAAATGATCAGCTTCTTGGCGACCCGCAAAGCCTCCTCAAGTGCCTTTTTTTGCTGATCTTCCTTCAATTCATGAATGAACAGCATCATAACGGCAAAATCAAAGGAGCGGTCTCGGTAATCCGACAGGTCTGTGGCATCGCCATGAACATAGGTCGCATTGTGATGTGCAAAACGCTTTTGAGCGAACGCTATCATCTTAAGTGACAAATCCAGGCCGACAACGCTGCATTGTTTTTTCTCGCACAATACATAGCAAAGCATACCCGTACCGCATCCTATGTCCAACACGGAGGATTTTTCTGTGGCAAGGTTCAGTACGATTTGCCGGGCCTCCTCCTGCTTGCTGTCAATGAGCTTGTAGTAGAAAGCGCCATAATGAAAATGACTTTTGTCTTGAGGCATACCTTTCCACTTCCTTGCGTATCGCCTGACAATTCCTATACGATATTGATAAAAATTTTCTGCAGTATTTTATGCGAAAATTCAACAAAAAATTCTAAATAAATCCTTTTTTTATAAAATTGCCAAATAATATAAAATTATGGGCAAAGAAAATAGGCCTCAGATGATTTTAAAATGGTAAACGTTTGAAGTGTATGAAGAAAAAGTGGAGCTGATGGGAGTCGAACCCACGACCTTCTGAATGCCATTCAGACGCGCTCCCAACTGCGCTACAGCCCCACGTCGGTTTGAAGTCGCATTATACCACAAGTTCGGGAAAAAGCAATAGATTTTGAAAGAACGGGATTCGGAATTAGGGATTTGGGATTAAGTAGGAAAGGAGTGACCGGTAACCGGTCACTTCTCTTCACTAATCCCGAGTCCCGTTCCTTCACAACTCGCTGATCTCCCGGTAATAGTCGTTGAACTCCCGGATATCCTCTTCGATGTAGGTCAATTCTTCATTCAGCTGTTCGCGGGGAAGGTCCTTGCGCTTCAGTTCGGCAAGGCGGTAGAGAATCATCTCCAGACGCAGTTTCACTCTTTCCAGGGATTCCATGAACGGGTTTTATACCATATTTGGAGAACAGTGACCAGTGACCGGTCGATGTCGAAAAGTCTTAAAGTCAAAGGTCAAAGGTCAAAAGTCAAAGGTCGGAGAATTAGATACGGGAGAAACGGGATTCGGGATTGGGGATTCGGGATTAGGGAGGAAAGGAGTGACCGGTTACCAGTAACCAGTGACTGGGACCGCTTTTTCTCGTCCCAAACCCTCTCAACTTTCTAAACCTTCTCAACCTTTCCTTGTTCGTTTTTGTTCGTTGTAAAAAATCTTCTCTTCCCGGTTCACGGATAACGGGTTTCACGTAACATGTCCCGCGTTACGCGTCACGTGTTCCGCTCTTCCCTAATCCCTAATCCCTAATCCCAAATCACGGTTCACATTAAACATGTCTCCCGTCAACTCTCCTCCACCGCCTTCTGCCGCTGCAGCCTCTTGTTGAGCGCCTGGCGGCTGATGCCCAGCATGGAAGCGGTGATGCTCTGGTTGCCTTTCGCCCTCTTCAGCGCCTCCTCGATGAGAAACTGTTCGGCTTCCTTCAAGGTCGGAAAATTGGAAAAAAAACGCGTCACCGTGTCATCCTTCTCCTGAACCTCGCTCTCCATCCGGCGATCCCCACGGCGTTCCCGACCGACACCGATGATGCGCTTGAAGCTGTCCATGGACATGATACCCGATTCGTGCCGGGACAAAGCGTCGTACACCATGGCCTCCAGCTCCCGCACGTTTCCGGGGAAGTGGTAGGTCTCCAGAAGGTCGATCAGTTCCGGAGGGTAGCTGACCTTCTTCTTGCCCATGGCCGCAGCCGCCTGGGCGATGAAATGATCGAGCAGATCGGGAAGATCCTCGGGACGTTCCCGCAGCGGAGGCAGGTCGATTTCGTGAGCGCTGAGTCGGAAATAGAGATCCTTGCGGAAACGCCCCTCGTCCACCAACCGGGTCAGCATCTGATTGACGGCCACCACGATGCGGGCGTTGGAACGCTTGGGCAGATCCGCCCCCAGGGGGAAATACTCCTTCTCCTGGATCAGGCGCAGCAGTTTGACCTGGGAGGGATGGGAGAGGTCGGCGATCTCGTCGAGGAAGATGACACCGTTGGAAGCCTGGGATATCAACCCCGGGCGCTGGGTGTCCGCCCCGGTGAAGGCGCCCCGCTGATGCCCGAACAGGGTGTCGGAAAACATCTGGTCGTCCAGACCGGCGGCATTGACAGCCACAAAGGCCCCGGAATACCTGCCCGCTCTGTGGATGGACCGGGCGATGAGTTCCTTGCCGCTCCCCGTCTCCCCCTGGATGAGCACTGGAAAAGGAGATACGGCGATGGCTTCGATATACTTGAAAATGGCCCGCAACTTCGGACTGACGGTGACGATGCCCCGGAAGGCGTCGGGATTATGGAGCTGATCGGAAAAGAAACAACTGCGCAGGGAATCCACCTGATTCTTCAACTGCGATATTTCCAGGGCCCGGTGAATGCTGCTGATGAAGCGGTTCTTCTCCACCGGCTTCACCAGATAATCCACGGCTCCCTCGCGCATGCAGGCCACTGCCGTGTCGATATCGTTCATGGCGGTCACGATGATCACCTGAGTCCTGGGAAATTCATCTCCGATCTGCTTGAGTAGGTCGCGTCCGTTGACGAACGGCATGGAAAGATCGAGAACGGCCAGGGAAACGGGGTGCTCCCTCAAAAAGGGGATGACCCGGCGGCTGTCATCGAAAGAGGCCACGGGCCCGATGCCTTCGCTCTTGAGCATAACGGAATAACTGAGCAGAATCTGCGGTTCGTCATCCACCAGCATCACCGGAATGATTTCGTTGTTTTCGCTGTTCATGTCCCTGTCCCCTGCTCCCCCTCGTATATCGGAAATCGAAGAGTCATGACGGTGCCTTTCCCCAAACGGGATTCCACCCGCATTTCTCCTCCGTGCTCCCGGACAATCTCGTAGGATATATACAGGCCGAGGCCGGTTCCGCCCTTTTCCTGTTTGGTGGTGAAGAAAGGTTCGAAGATCCGGCTGCGGGCATCTTCCGGAATTCCCACCCCCTCGTCGGCCACACTGACTTCCACCTGGTCATCGAAACTGCGGGTGGCCACCTTCACCCCCGCCCCCACATCATGGAGAGCCTGCAAAGCGTTGTGGATCAGATTGATGAGCACTTGCTCGATCTGCTCTTCGTAGCCTAGAAAATCCGGAAGATTCTCTTCCAGTTCCTGGCTGAAGTGCTCCGTCCGCTTTCGGATCTCCCGCTCCAGCATCGAAACGGCGAACTCCACCACCCGGTTGAGGTTGACCCGGTCCCTGTTCTCCTGCTGAACCGGTCGGGCATATTTCTTCATTCTTGAAACGATTGCGTTGATACGACCGGCGCCCTCGACGATACCGGAGAGTAGCCTGGGCACCAGAGTCAGGGCCTCGCCGTAATTCAGACCGCCCACAATGGTGTCGGGGTCGATGCAGGACTGGTCTGCGAGCAGAGTCGCCAGATCGTTCCAGACATCGGCCACCATCTGGGCGTTGGAAAGAATGTAATTGTTGGGATTGTTGATCTCGTGGGCCACACCCGAAGCCATGGTGCCCAGGGAGGTCATCTTGTTGGCATGGATCAGCTGAGCCTGCATCACCCGCTCCCTCTCCTCCAGGCGGATGCGTTCCGACACATCGCGGAAGGTACAGAATAGCCAGCTGTGCCCGTCAAAACGCAGGCGTTTACCTTTGATGCCACAGACCACCGACTGGTCCGGCAGCTTCCTCAACGGAAAGCGGTCGAGCAGAATGCTTTCTCCCCCCGCTCCCTGGATCGTCTCCATGAAAAGTTGTTCGGACTGGGTATCGGTGAACAGTTGTCGAAACGGAAAAACCGCCTCCATTTCCCTGTCGAGATTGAAGAGTGTGCAGGCCGGATAATTGTAGTAGACGCAGTCCAGGCTCACCGGATCCAGAAAAAGAATGGCGTCGTAATGCTGATCCAGTATTCCGGCCAGCAAAGGATTGTTGAGAATCATTCCTCCATCTTGACTTCCGCCTGCAGTATCGCCCCCTCCTGGATGACCAGCCTCTTGCTGCTCAATTCTCCGCAGAAGGAGCCTCCGGACAGAATTTCCACCTTGCCGGTCGCCTTGATGCTTCCATTCACCGAGCCTTCGATCCTGACATTCTGGGCATTGATATCGGCCTTCACCGACCCGTTACGACCTACGCTCATCTGCTGCTCCGTGGTGATGGTGCCTTCAATGGCTCCCTCGACGGTCAGATTCTCATGACACACGATATCGCCTTTGAGAGTCAACCCCTTGCCGATAATTGATAAACCCGGTGCATCGACCTGCATGGACGACGTGGTCTGCTGCTGGAAATAACTCTCCGTCTGGGATGAACGTTTGCTTGCCTGAAATGCCATTAGATGCTCCTTTAGAGTTACAACGATTGCGTAAACATTATGATTTCAACTACCCCTGTCTGTCAAGTGAAACTTTCAATTGACAAGATAAAAGCGCAACGGGTACAATGCAGCTATGTCACAACAAAGTCCACACGGAACCACCGTCCTTTGCGTACGGCACCAGGGGTCCATGGTGATCGGCGCAGACGGCCAGGTCACCCTGCAGAACACCGTGGTCAAGCACGGCGCAAAGAAGATCAGACGTCTGTACAACAACAAGATAATCGCCGGTTTCGCCGGCGCCACTTCGGACGCATTCTCCCTTTTCTCCCGTTTCGAAGGAAAGCTTCAGGAGTACAACGGACAGCTGGCCCGGGCGGCCATCGAATTGTCCCGGGAATGGCGGACCGACAGGATCCTGCGCCGTCTCGAGGCCATGCTCATCGTGGCCGACGGCCAGCAGATGTTCCTGCTCTCCGGCGCCGGAGACGTCATCGAGCCGGATGAATCGGTACTGTCCATCGGCTCGGGAGGTCCCTTCGCCCAGGCCGCCGCCCTGGCCCTGGTTCGCAACACCGAACTCAGCGCCCGGGAGATCGTCGAACGGTCACTGCAGATCGCTTCCGAAATCTGCATCTACACCAACAACCGCTTTACATTCGAGGAAATCTCATGAGCAACACTCTCCCCCCCTCCAATCCGGACAACCTGACTCCCAAGGAAATCGTCGCCGAACTGGACAAATACATCATCGGTCAGAAAGCGGCCAAAAAGGCAGTGGCCATCGCCCTGCGCAACCGTTACCGCCGTCAGCAGCTGCCGAACGACATC
>CAYMND010000091.1:0-8633 GCA_964391685.1 uncultured Clostridia bacterium
TTGCCTACGACGGAGCAAATTGGCGACAGTTCAAGAGCGGAACCGATCCGCGAAACAACAGTGTTTACTATGCCTTGCTTCACCCCAAGTACGGTCTGCTTCTGGCCACGTCCAACGGACTCTGCCGCCTGGAAGATGAAACCTTGAACCCGTTTCACCTCGGCGACTCGGGCCTGAATGACCTCTGTTTCAGCATCAATCTGGACCAACAGGGACATCTCTGGATCGGTACTGTGAACGGAGTCATCAGCTGGGACGGGGAAACTTTGAAACGTCACCGTTCGAGCGACGGTGTTCCCGGGCACGAGATCAATCGCAACGCCCTGAAGATTGCACCCGACGGCAGACTGTGGATCGGGAGCAATGGCGGTGTTTCCATCTACCAGCCCCTGATCGATCAGAGTGGTTCTCTTCCCCCTCCTAGAGTCATCCTCAGCGAACTCCAGGTGAACCAGGTCAGTCTGCCCACCGAAAAGCCGATAAGACTCGATTACAATCAGAACAGCTTTTCATTCCATTTCTACTGCCCCAGTTACATCAACGAATTTGAAAACCGCTATCGACACCGCCTGCAGGGATACGAGACGGAATGGAGGGAGGTCAGCGGGAAACTGCTCAGCCACGCCTATTACCAAAATATTCCTTCAGGCACGTACACCTTCGAAATCATGGCGGCAAACGCCTACGGGGAATGGGGTCCAATCAGTCGAACCAGCACGGTCATCATCCGCAGCCCTTTCTGGAAGAGTCCCGTATTCGTCATCAGTTTCGCCCTTCTCAGTATTCTCATCCCCCTCTGGGGCGTATTCACCTTTGTACAGAAGCGTAATGCCCGTCGCCTGGAAGCGGAAGTCAGATCGAGAACCGAGGAGCTCCACCTTCAGAAAGCGGAGCTGGAACGGCTCAACACCGAATTGCGTCAGGCCAATACCACCAAAAACAAATTCTTCTCCATCATCGCCCATGACCTGCGCAATCCGTTCACTTCACTGCTCACCGGGACCGAGTTTCTTCTGGAAAATTTCGATACGCTCAGCAACGAGATGAAAAAGAAAAACTCCAGAGAAATCCAACAGGCAGCCAAATTGACCTACGATCTGGTCAACAATCTGCTTGACTGGTCCAGAACGCAGATCGACCGCATCGAGTTCGTTCCCTCCCGAATCGATCTGACACGGCTGATTCAACAGATCCTGAGGCTGGTGGAATCCGACACCGGCCGCAAGTCTCTTCAGATCACGCTGCTGGTCCCCCCCCGCTGTGATATGCTCGGTGACAGACACATGATCCGCTTCATTTTACGTAACCTGATCAGCAACGCGGTCAAGTTCACTCCCCGGGGAGGCCATATCACCATCACAGTCTACGACTACACGGATCGCTGGTCCATCGCCATCCGGGATACCGGCATCGGTATCTCTCCCGAAAAGCTCGAAGCACTGAGGAGCATGGACACCCCTTTCAGCAGCAACGGAACGGAAGGAGAAAGGGGGACCGGTTTGGGATTGATTCTGTGCCGGGAATTCATCCAACTGCATAAAGGTCACCTGACCATCACCAGCCAGAAGGACCAGGGAAGTCTGTTCACGGTCAGCCTGCCGAAGGGGGATATTCATCCACCTCGGTCTCATGACAGTTCAGCAGTTCAATAGATCAAATT
Organism: uncultured Clostridia bacterium; assembly: GCA_964391685.1. Classification (GTDB taxonomy): domain Bacteria; phylum Acidobacteriota; class Aminicenantia; order UBA2199; family UBA2199; genus CAYMND01. Next base: position 1,661 of record CAYMND010000091.1, read on the forward strand.
TCTGACTTGTCCTGTATTTCGGCCAACACGACTTCCACCCGGAAATGCTGATCCCCTTCGAAGGGAAACGAATTTACGATCAATTCCGGCAACCGGCGGGCGAAGGTGACATCCCGGACATACCCCAGAACATCCCGGATCATTTCCAGCAACTCCGCTTTTCCTTCAATTCGGACAGATTCAACCTCGGTTCGAAGCGAAGCCTGGGAAGCGGTTTTGAACGACCTCACCTGGCCGACGACTTCCAGAACCAGATCAAAAACCTCGGAAAAGCGGGGCGCCGGCACCGCAGCAATCTCCTTTCGCCCGGGCCAGGATGACAGATGAATCGAGGGAGAGACCGCCTGATAGCGCCAACTCCAGATCTCTTCGGTAACAAAGGGCATAAAAGGAGCAAAAAGACGCAGGAAGGTTTTCAGAGACCAGTTGAGCGTGGCCAGAGCCGACCGGCTCTCGGGGGTTTTCCCGGCCTGATAGGCACTTTCCTTCACCAGCTCCAGATAATGATCACAGAAGCGCCAGAAAGCATCTTCCGATTTCTGCAGGGCCGTGGTGTATTCGTACTGCGTCAAGGCCATGCCCGCCTCATCGATTGTCTGTCCCATGACAGCCAACCATGCACGATCCAGTTCCGAGGACACCCATTCCAATGGAAAATCTCCGGTTTCACTGCAGCCGTCCAACTGATTGAAGACGAATTTGCTGGCGTTGAACAGCTTGATGATCAGTTTTCTACCGATCTTGAACAGGGTGGGATCAAAAGCGGAATCGGTCCCCAATCGCCCCCGGCTGGCCCAGTAACGGAAAACGTCGGACGAATGTTCATCGAGCAGGGATTCCGGAGTCATGACATTGCCCTTGGATTTGCTCATCTTCTTACGGTCCGGATCGAGAATGAAGCCACTGATGGCCGCATGTCTCCAGGGAATTTCCCCCTCATGCATCCAGGCCTTGACGATGGTGTAGAAGGCCCAGGTCCGGATAATGTCGTGGGCCTGGGGCCGCAGGTCCGCGGGAAACAATTTCTGATGACGTTCCCCGTCCACTCCCCAATGACTTGAAATCTGGGGCGTCATGGAAGAAGTGGCCCAGGTATCCATGACATCCTCCTCTCCTCGGAAACCACCGGGTTGATCCCGCTGCTCCCGGCGATATCCACGGGGAACATCGCTGAGCGGATCAACCGGAAGTTGATCCGACTCGGCGTATATGGGGTGATCGTAATCGGTCCGTCCGTCTTCCAGAACCGGATACCAAACCGGTATGGGGACACCGAAATAACGCTGCCGGCTGACGCACCAGTCCTGGTTGAGCCCCTCGACCCAGTGTTCATAGCGGGCGCGCATGAATTCGGGATGCCACTCGATCTTGGAACCTTGAGCCAACAGATCTTTCTTCTGATCCAGAATGCGGATGAACCATTGCCGGGTGGCGATGAACTCCAGCGGCCGTTCCCCTTTTTCATAGAAACGGACCGGATGAACAATGGGTTTCGGATCTCCAATCATGGCCGTCCCATTGCCGTTTACGGCACTGTTCTCACTCATCAGCAGTTCGACAATCCGTTTCTTGGCCTGCTTGACCGTCAATCCAGTCAGCTGATCATAATACTCCTGGGCTGCAGCGGGGTTCAGGGAATTGAAAGGATCGGTGTCGAAACGGACGGGCAGCATGCGACCATTCTGGCCGATTACCTGCCGGGCCGGCATTCCCGAGGCCCGCCACCATTCCACGTCGGCCATATCGCCGAAAGTACAGATCATCAGGATGCCACTGCCTTTTTCCGGATCAGCGTGTTCGCTGGCCACAATGGGTACGGCTGTCTGAAAGAGCGGTGTCAAGGCCTGTTTGCCGAACAACGGTTTGAACCGTTCGTCGTCCGGATGGGCGGCCACGGCGATACAGGCCGGAAGCAGCTCTGGACGGGTCGTGGAAATCACGAACTCGCCTCCTCCCTCAACACCGAAGCGCAAATCGTGAAAAGCACCGGCGGTTTCCCGGTCTTCCACTTCGGCCTGGGAAACGGCGGTCTGAAAATCCACATCCCACATGGTGATCGAGACCTCGTTGTAGAGTTTCCCTTTTCGGATCAAGTCCAGAAAGGAAAGCTGAGATATTCGCCGGCAATGATCTCCGATGGTGGTGTAGACCTGGCTCCAGTCCACCGAAAGCCCGAGTTTCCGCCATACACCTTCGAAAACCTGTTCATCTTCCGCTGTAATGGCTTCGCAGGCCTCGATGAAGTTACGCCTGGAAACCACTTCGACCTCCCTCTTCTTGCCTTCGCCCCGCTTGGGCTTCCAGTCCGGGTCATAGGGCCGATGAGCCTCACAACGGATATCGAAAACATTCTGAGCTCTCCGTTCAGTGGGCAGACCGTTGTCATCCCAACCCATGGGATAGAAGATATTCTTGCCCAGCATACGATGGTAACGGACAATGACGTCCGTCTGGGAGTAGCTGTAGGCGTGCCCTACATGCAAGGAACCCGAAACAGTTGGGGGCGGAGTGTCGACCACGTAGGTCTCGTCACGGTCTCTCGAAGAGTCCCAGCGGTATATTCCCTGCTTATCCCAGACTTCTCTCCACTTGGCCTCGATCTCTTTATGTTCATACCCCTTGGGGTACTTTTCCGGGTCTGCCATTTTCTCATTGCCTCACTTGTTCTGGATTTCGTCGCGACTGCTGCGGTTCCGGTGATGAAAGCGCCGCTCCCCGCATACCGCCATATGGTAAGAAAAAACGAGCCACTTTTCAAGTGGGGTTGACAGCCGGCAAGCTCCGTACTACACTTATGGTACACGGCCTGTCGGCTCCGGAGGCGAACATGGATGAAAAGAGCGTGATTCTGTTGATTTCCATATTGATCGTACTGTTGGTTATCCCCGTAATCCTGATGATCATCATGGCAGTAAAAAAAGCAAAAAAGGAGAATTCAACTACAAACCCGAGCCACAGGAAGGCCGGTACCAAAGGAAACGGTGAAATCAACGGGCAATCCTATTTCTGGCGCCAGAGCGGACCGGCCCAGAACAAAAACCCGTTTTTCACCTTGTCTCTTCCCAGCCGAATACAGGGGCGGTTTACCCTTCGGAAAGAAAACGCTTTCGACCGCCTGGGCAAGCGGCTGAATCTGGTTCATGAGATTGCCACCAACGACGACACTTTTGATGCCAGATTCTTCATTGACAGCGCCCACCCGGAATTCTGCAGAATGCTGCTCAGCCACAGTTCGGTGCGGACGATGGTCAGTCATCTGTTCGAACGGGGCTTCACCCGGATCTCTCTGGGTAAAAAGGCCCTCACGCTGCAATGGATGCCCTATCGCCCGAAACACAACGCCGTTGCCATGGAAGAAATACCCGATCTGGTTACCGAACTGATCGAGATTCTCAAGACCTGTGAACGAACCCAGTTGATCGATGACGATATTCGCAACCAGCGAACCTGGAAACAGAAGTTGTCCTCTCTGTACACCTTTTCAGGATTGGTTCTGCTGGTCGGGCTGATATCGCTCATCTGGGGCCTGGTGGCGTATACACCGCTGGATCCAGGAGAAGTCTTCGTTTTCGCCCTCAAGTACAGCATGGGCGGTTTTCTTTTTTTCCTGCTGACATCATACTATGCCCTGCGCGGCAATTCCGCAGCCCATGGCCACCTGCTGGGCCTCTTCTTTCTGGGGCTCTCCGGTTTCATGCTGCTCGGGTTCGGAGGAACCGCCTTCCTGAACGGCAGACTGGATCACAGTATGCCTGTCCCTCACTCGGCCCTGGTGGTCAACAAGTACATCACCAAATCCAAAAATGACCGTGATTACCACCTGGTCATGGAATCCTGGCGGACCGGTCGGGAAACCGAAACAAAAGAGGTCAGCAAGAGAGTCTACGAACGGGTCACGCCATACGACAGCCGCATGGAAGTGGTCACCCGGACGGGGCGATTCGATTTCGAATGGATGGTCAGCTGCCGCCCCGAAGAAATCGAACCGCCATCAGGGACTTGACCAGCCCCATGGACCGTTCCCGGAGTATCCGGGCATCCGGGAAAAGCTCCTTCATGTCGTCAGAAGTGAGCAAATACCAGTCCGGATTGGTCCGCTTGACCCAGAAACGATTGATCAGCCGCAACTTCAGCATCAACAGCCTGCGGGGAAGGTATCCGAGAAAGGGCAACCAGGAATGGCTCTCGATGGGGAAGAAACGATAAGGCGTCTGAACGAAATACCCCTTTCCCAAACGCATGATCTCAGCAGCGAATTCCTTCTGGCGGGTCCGGGCCACTTCCCTGAATTTTTTGCCGGACCGGATCATCCAGACATCCTTCTTGTCCACCGTCACATGTTCAATCACCGAGGAGCAGTAGACCACATCGAAAAAGTCGTCATCAAAGGGCAGGCGTCCTCGCTGAGGAATCAGTACCGGTTGGAAACCGTAATACTCCTTCCCCTGATTGATCAGCACCTCATCGATATCGGCGATGTAGACGTTCTCAGGGAGTACCGGGGTTCCGACCAGAACGGAATGGATATGGTCCCCCCTTTCAGAGCCGAGATCCAGAATGCGGCTCTCTTTCGTCAGCTGAAAAAGAGACCGGAACAACCGGGCCCGGCGTTCTCTGGCACGGAGGGAGAAGGCTTTGAACAATACTCGGATCACGTCAGTTGTCTTCGCCGTTCCCCATGGCATCATCAACCAGACGATCATTGGCCTGGATGGCTTCCCGAAGAATCCGTTCCTCCTCTTCCCGGCTGGGGCGTTCATCGAGCCAGTGAACGACAGCGAAATCCTCACCGAAGCGGTTTTCCAGCACCGGGCCGCCCAACTGTGGATCACTCATGGATTCGCCGATGCGGATGATGCAGCAGGGCGAAATCAAACGCACAATATATTCATCGCCGGTCAGATCACCCTCGGCATGCAACCAGCGATCCAGTAATGGATTGTCTTTCATACTAAAACTGATTACCTCTTTTTCATATTGATTTATTATACCGTAAATCCACTGGTATGACTATTTTCTATAAAGGGTTGCCCCGATACGATCTCATCCATATTGAATTGCACGATCACCCGTTTCTCAAACACTTTTCAATTCCTGGTTATTTACGGAACCTTGGACGGAAGCAGTGACTTGAAAAAGCCGATGAGCCATTCACACCCTCTCACTGCCTTTTCAGCAGCCTCATTTTCCCAAACAGCTCAGAAACACCGACAAACCGGTTCATGAAGACAGCCATTCGCCTTGACCCGTACGTATTTCAATGGTAAAGTGCAATGTTAACTGAACTCATGAGTTTAGTTTGTGAACCTTCTGGTTTTTACCAAATTCCGGACTCGAATTCAGTAGGATTCATGTACAGGAAAAATCGATAAAAAGTCACAATGAAAATGAAAAACAAACAAATCAATGATATCGACCCAAGAGTACGACGGGAGCAGTTGCGCCGACAGGAAATCCATCTGGCGATATTACAGGCAGCCGAGAAAATAATCATCGCAAAAGGTTTTTCGGCCATGACCATGAACGATGTCGCCTCTGAAGCTCGCCTCTCCAAGGCCACACTGTATAAATACATTCCCAGCCGGAACCGGATTCTCTATGAAATTGTCAGCCGCCATCTTCAGGAATGGGAGAACAAAGTGCGACGAATCGTGGAGTCCCGGGCCAAAGCGACTGAAAAGTTGCAGATCATCATTTCCGACATGCTCTCCTTTCACCACAATAAAAGCAACATCAACCGCATTCTGTTGATGGACGGTACCACGATGAAGTTCATGCGGGTACTCTGCACTGGTGGTCAAGAACAAGCAAATCAGGACATCATATGCTTTCGGAGCAGAAGAGAAAAAATCATGCAGCTACTGGCGGGAGTCATCGAGGACGGTGTGGCTCAGGGTGAGTTCAGGTCTTTGGATCCCGGTGAAACCGTCTACTTCATCAGTTCGCTTCTCATCGGCATTTTTCACGCCTCCTTCTGGAAAGTCCATACAGAGAAGATGAATGAGGAAGAACTTTCGAAAAAATTGTTCGAGTTCATATATCCGGCTTTACGAAATCCCGCAGGTTGTGCTTCTTCAAGTCCAGCGAAAAAGCCATTTTTCAATACTCCCAAAAAGGAGAAACAGGAGAAATAAATGCATCATTTCATCCATCATTCCAGTTCAACCGTGAAAAATCATCTTTATTCTCAAAAAACTAGTTCCAAATCAAACGGAAGGAATGCAAAACACCTGATCACCTTCAGTCTTTTGGCCGCTTTCATTTCAGTGAACGGCTGCAAATCCGCTTCCCCTCTTCAGGCCGGAATCCCCGAGGTCGGAGTCGTGACCGTCGGCACCGAACGAATTGTACTGACCACCGAGCTGCCCGGCCGAACTTCGGCTTTCATGGTGGCGGAAATCCGGCCTCAGGTGAGCGGTATCATTCAGCAGCGTCTGTTCGTGGAAGGTTCGGACATCAAGGCCGGCAGTACCCTGTACCAGATCAACCCGGCACCCTATCAGGCCGCCTACGATCAGGCGAAGGCCGCCGTGGCCGTAGCCGAAGCCAAGGTTCCCCCCGCCCGGGCCCGCCTGGAACGGTTCAAGAAGTTGGTGGCCATCCGGGCCGTGGGTGAGCAGGACTACGACGAGGCCGTGTCGGCGCTGGCCACCGCCGAAGCCGGACTGGTTTCCGCCCGGGCCGCCATGGAAAACGCCCGCATCAACCTGGAATACACCCCGATCAAATCTCCCATTTCCGGCCGAATCGGCCGTTCCAGCGTCACCGTCGGCGCCCTGGTCAACGCCTTTCAGGGCGGTGCTCTGGCGGTGGTCCAGCAGATGGACCCGATCTATGTGGACCTGATCCAGTCCAGCGCCGAGATCCTGCGCCTCCGCAAAGAGATGCAGAACGGCAGCCTCAAAAAGGACCAGGAGGCCTGGAGCAAGGTTAAGCTGCTGCTGGAGGACGGCACTCCCTACCCGCTGGAAGG
>CAYMND010000092.1:0-8614 GCA_964391685.1 uncultured Clostridia bacterium
CGAGGGCAAGCGTCCGGGAGAATGATTCGGCTTCCTCCGTGCTGGACGATTACTTCGTGGCCCTCGGCGACAGCATCACCGCCGGTAAGATGTACCTCCCGGAAGAAGGGGATACCGTGTTGACGGGAGGGCAATACCGTCCGCTGTACGCTTATGGGGCGCAACTGGTCGACTCGCTGACCGAAGATGGCTATCAGGTCGACTATGTCAACGCCGGAGTCGGAGAGGACACGACGGCCAGAGGCAGAGATCGAATCGATATGGTTCTGGATTCGGGTTCCTATACCACTCTGATCGTCATGTTGGGAACAAACGATATGATTATCAACACAATATTGGTGGATGTGTCGCTTGAAAACATGAGATATATAATTGATGCAGCTCAGAAGAGGGAAATGAGAGTGCTCATTTGCACCATTCCTCCGAGTAATGATAAATATATCGGCGTCTCAGCACTGAAAAGGCCCGCTTACAATGAAGGCTTGCGACAGCTGGCTGATGATGAGGGTGCGAACCTGGTTGAGGTCTTCAACAGTTTCATGCAGTATGATGATACTTATGTCGTTCTTCTAGAAGAACGGGATGATACAATCTCTTCCGGCTGCCACCCGAATCCCGAGGGGCACGCCCTCATCGCCGGCCTGATGAAGACCAAGTACGACAACTTTCTGCTCAAGCCGCCGGAAGCTGTCGCCAGCTCCTCTCTTACGGAGCTGAACGGCAGCAAGGTCACCTGGCAGGCTCCCAGCTCCAAGAACATCGACCATTATGTCTTCGAGTTCGGCACCGCTGCAGGCAGCTTTCCCAACCGAATCGAGCTGGAAGGGTACGAAGTGCAGTTCATCCTGCTGCAGCGGTATTTCACCAACTCTTCCATGGGTGAGCTCTTCCGAATCGTTGGAACCGGTCCGGTACCCCAGGTTGTGTTTCAGCGGGGGGCCACTGTCTTCTACCGCATAAAAACCGTCAACACCAAAGGGGTCGAGAGCCGTTATTGTGATGCGGGTTCTTTTGTACTGGGGCAGTAACGGTTCCGGAGGTGAATTGATCGAAGTGTATCCCGGTGAAAAAATTCTGGAATGGATGGACATGGCTCTGGATCAGGCCCGATTGGCAGAAAGTGAAGGCGAGGTGCCGGTGGGGGCGCTGCTGATCCATAACGGTGAAGTTTTGGCCGTTGATCACAACCGGACCATCGGTTCCTGTGACCCCACGGCCCATGCCGAGATGCTGGTAATGCGCCGGGGAGCCGAAAGGATCGGCAACTACCGCCTGGTGGATACCCTGATGGTCTGCAGTCTCGAACCCTGCCTGATGTGCTACAGCGCCATGGTTCACGCCCGCATCGGCACCCTGGCCTACGCCGCTGATGATTTCAAGGCCGGAGTTTTTTCCACCGGTGCATTCGATAGGGTATCGGGGGTGTACAATCATTGCATCCGTGTGGAAAAGGGGGTGAGAGCGTCGGAATCATCGGTTCTGCTCAGCGGTTTTTTCCGGAAAAGGCGCAAGTCTTTTCGGGAAGAGGCATAGGTGTTCCCCAACCGACTGAAATGGTGTATAATCTCCCAATCACCGCCTTGTTTCAATGCACGGAGGGGTGCCAGAGCGGTTGAATGGGACAGTCTCGAAAACTGTTGATCTGCGTGAGCGGATCCGTGGGTTCGAATCCCACCCCCTCCGATTCTTATTCCTTTTCCTCGGACAGCTCGATCTGGAAACCACCGACCAGGCTGTTGCGGCAGTAGACCCGTATATCGAAAATCCGTCCCTCTCCCAGCAGAGAATGATTCTTGTTCAGCAGCTTCGTTTCGATCAGTTTGGGATTGATGGGCAGCAGGAAGGTGCTTGAAGCCGCTTCGGGTGCGGTCAGGTTCAGCTCCCAGCGCAGCGGTGTTTTTTCTGAAGGGTCCAGAAGTTGAATGGTATCGCCTGCGTTGGCCCGGATCACGCCCCAATTTGGGATGCTCTTCTCTGTCTGGTTGAAAAGAATTGCGAAACGGCGCAGGGTGGATTGATGGGGTGAGCGAAAAAAGATTCGCCCGATATGGAGATGGTTCTTCCGTAGGTATATGGTCCGTGGATTTTCGTATCGGAAAGCCTTGCCCAGATCGTTCAAGCCGCCCCAACCGACAATGTCGGCGGATAAACCGGAAGGATAGTTGGCTGAAACGGATTCGATGGTGATCTCTTCTCCGGGCTCGAGACGGACGATGGTGTTGCTGTTGATGCGGATGATTTCGTCTCCGGCCGTCCGGCACTGGACCCAGTACAACGACGGTACTGAAAAGTCGAGACTTTCCGCATGGTATCGGAAGCCGAATGAGTTCATGATCTCCAGAATGACCAGCAGCTGGTACCGGATCTTGTCTTCGAGCCGGGGCAGATCCTTGGATGTCTCCAGACCGAAAGCTGGTATCTGAAAGCGCAAAGCGGCGTAATGTGTGGCCGATCTCTTCATTTCGAGGAATTCTGTGTCCGGACTCAGGGAATTGTGATTCCAGAAACAGAAGTGGTGCTCGGGGTTGCTGATTTTGGCGTTGACCTTTTCAACGATCTGTCGGCCGATGGTATTGAGGTCCAGTGTCTGTCCGTGGCGGGGAGAGTAGAGGGATCCGGTGTCGACGATCAGGCTTTGCCCGTATTTTTGTGGGTTGTAAAGAGCGGATATTTTACGTTCACGGTGAAAACCGGCGGCGTCGTGTTGGTTGATGAAGATATCAGCTTCTGCCATGAGTTCTTTGAGTTTCTCGACAATCGACTGCTCTGGATCGTTCGGATTCCGGTTGTCGGTGAATTTTCGGTTCATGTCTCCGTGTATTTCCCGACGGTTGAGCATGATGGATGGGAAATTCACCCGGGGGATGATGATCAGTTGCCCCTTTTCCAGATGAATGTTGCGCAACAGCTCTGCAGAAAGATGTCCTCCCGGCTCATCTCCGTGGATGCCGCCGAAAATCAGAAGGGTTTTACCGTGTTCCTGTCCGGATATGCGTATGGCCTCCAGTTGATAATCACCCTCTTTCAGGATGGTTTCCTCGTACGGATGGGGCGGCATCAGCAGAAGACCGGTGCAGAGGAACAGTGTCGTAATCATGGCGTGAAGATTGAAGTGACGATCTGGCGGATGCGGCTGGTCTCGTCGATGAAGAACACGGTCAGGCTTCTGGCCGAAGCCTTTGACGGCAGTTGAAGCTTGAATCGTTGAGATGCCGTTTTCAGGGGGATTCCTTTTTCCGGGTTTGTCGGAATTCCGTCTCGCAGAGGGATACCGTCGAGACTGATGTATTGGGGCTGGTTGTCCTTGAGGGCTGTCAGAACCGGGATGAAGCGCCATCCGTCTATATAGCTGGTGAAATTGAGCTCCATGGAGAGAATCGAATCGGATGGGTAGGCGAAATTCAGTTCTTTTATGGCGGGACAGCTGAAAGTGACCGGCTCCGGAGGCGGAGATTGGATGGTTGTCTCATGCACCTTCACTGGAACAGGTTTTTTTGCTGAAACGAGCTTCTTTTCGGTAATGGTCCGGAATTGCCCGATGGTCACCCAGTTGCCTTTGTCAACTTCGATCCGTTCGACTGCGGGCAATCGCCGACTTTTTTCGTCCAGAATGGTGTAACCGTCATTGCGGTTTTGCCTGTTCCAGTATTGTATTTTGTGATTGTGAAAAAGGTTCAGGTCAGATAGGTAAACCTGGTTGAACAGAGCGACATTGTAGTTGGTATAAGAGTAAATTGACAAGTTGTTGAGAAAAATACGGATATAACGGTAGCGGTTGTTCAACTGATTTTTATGGCGACGGAAAGCGTCCCGGTCCATCCCGTTGCTGGTAAAGCTGTCTGCATAATACGAAATGTAGGCGTCCGTATCTTTTTCTTCCCAGCACTGTTTCCACCGGCTCAGGATATCGAGAAACCGCTGACGACGGGCGACGATTTCCTGTCCCGGGATCATGGGAACCTGTTCATAGATACAGAGCGGTGTCTGATTGAGATAGATGTATTTGGAAACTTGAGTGAGGTTTTCGTTGGTCATTACCACACAACCGCGGGAGTTGTTGGGGGTACTGGTTTTTTCCGGGTCGTGGGCGCCGTGAAGCCAGATGCCGTGACCGTTGCGGCCCTCGTTGCGATCGTATGGATTGGGATAGTCGGTGACAAAGGCCTTTTCCCCGTAATCCTCGGTTTTGGGCAAATCGGGCTCGCTGATGATACGGGAAAAGAAATAGATGCCTTCCGGAGTCTTGCTGTCTCCCTCGAACTGTTTCTGTCCCTGATTCTTACCGGTAGTTACCCGGAACTGAGCCAGAGGCTGGGATGAATAGTTGGAGTAGACGAAAAGTTTGTGACTGGATTTGTCGACAATGAGAAGGTGTACCTCCGGGCCATAGCGGTAATTCAGCATGCAGGCGGGGATCTCTTCACCGAAAACTGTGCTTGCAAAGCAGAACATGAAGAGTACTGACAGGATAGCATGTCGCCGCATCTGGTCAATTCTCCAGAAGGGGTTTCAGGGCGGCTATGATTGCCGAATTGGTGGCTATTGCCAGCTTGACGGCATCGAAATGGATTTGCCGGCTTAGGGCCCGTCCCTCGACAAACGTGGTGGATTCCACGAGGTCACCGTTTTCGTCGGAGACGACGTTGATGTCGCAATCTGCGGTGAGATCCTGTTGGTAATCCATGTCCAAAAGGATCTGATTTCCTTTACTGCCGACTGATATTGCAGAGATGATTTTCATCGGAGGGATATCCGCAATCATGTTTTCGTAGACCAGATAACGAAAGAGCTGGTTCAGAGCGACGACACCGCCGATGACCGATGCGCATCGGGTTCCGCCGTCGGCCTGGAGAACGTCACAGTCTATGGTGATGGTTCTCGGTCCCATATTTTTGATGTCGATGACGGTTCGCAGGGCCCGCCCGACAAATCGTTCGATCTCCAGGTTTCGGCTGTTGTATCGATTGCGCTCACGCTGCTGGCGCTGCATTCCGCCGGCGGTGGGCAGCATGCTGTACTCGGCCTTCAGCCATCCTTGTTTCTTGTCTTTCAGTTCTTTGATGAAGGGAGGTACCTTGTCTTCGCAGCTGGCGCTGCAGAGAACCCGGGTCTTCCCCTGGATGATCAGGGCTGAAGAGACTTTTTCCAGAAATCCGGGATGGATGGTCAGCGGACGGATTCCGGGAACGTCGAGGGTCACTGGTTGGTTCATGTTGTTGCTCCTGAAGGACGGGTTTTCCAGCGGTTGTGAAACCAGAACCACTGGGTGGGATTCATCCGGATCTGTTCTTCGATGATCCGGGTTATTTCTTGGGTGATGGTGGCCACAGTTCTGCCTTCCGGAGGGGGCAGGATGGGGGGGAGGAATTCCAGGACGATCCGATTCGATTCGTACCGAAGAAAAAGGGGTAGAAGGGGGGCGCCTTTTTTCATGTGGATCTGGGCGGCGGAGGAAATGGCTGAGACCTTCTGTCTGAAAAAGTCGACGAATACGGCTTCACGGGGAACGGCGTTCTGGTCGGCCAGCAGGTAGATCAGGCGATTGTCATCGAGATGGCGAAGAATTTTGCGGAGTGCGCCTTTCTTATAGATGATCTGGCTGCCCATGAATTTACGAAATCGTGAAACAATATTTTCTATAAGCGGATTGTTCATCGGCCGGGCGACAGCAATCAGCGGAGAGGGCAAGATGTCCTTGAGAACATAGGGGATCAATTCCCAGTTGCCGAAATGGGCGGACACGAGTATGCCGCCTCTCCCGAGATCGAGAACGGTCTGCAGGTGATGGGGATTGGCCAGTTCGATGGGGATGGAGCCCGGTGGGCGGCGATGGTGAGCGAACATATACAGCCATTCGGTTACAATGAAGGAAAAATGGCGGTAGATCTGTTCGCGAAGATTGTTTCGTTGCGTCTCCTCCAGTTCAGGAAAAGCCAACCTGAGATTTTCTGTCACCTGCCGGTAATGACGTTTGTCTATTCTTTTGACCAGACAGTTCAACAGGCCTGCAAGGCGTTTCTGAAAACGGAAGGGCGCGGCGCGGACGGCAGTCTTCAGTGTAAGCAGCAGAGCGTACTCAATTCGATGGTGCAGCGTAATCACGAAATTTCTCGATTGCCCACAAACGGGGAAAGATGTCCTGCTGCAATTGTATCCCATTTTCCGCATATATAAAAGTGCCCTCCTGCCGGATCGAAGCCGGCAGTTTGACGAAGTCTTTCAGGGTGCAGACGCAGTATTTTGCCTGGTTGTTCTCAATGGACTTCTTTAGTGTATCGATGTCTGATTGGGTGAAAAAATGGTGATCGGGAAAGGGGTGAAAAGCCCTGATGTTGTATTGTTTCAGATCTCTGAAAAAACGTTCGTTGTCACCCAATGCGGAAAAAGCGGTCATGGGGGTTTCACCGGGGGCAATCGGATCCCCTTGGGCGTTTCTCAGGCCCAGATGGCGGAACCAGTACCTTTCGCAAGGGGATTGCAGTACCGGACAGGGTGATTCGTCCGGCTGGTATAACAGGTGCAGATCGGTGGATCTGGCGAGGAACCGAAAGCAGCGATAGTAGTGGAAAGGTTTTCCGGGAGTGTCCAGCAAAATACTGAAATCCTTTCGGATATGAGCGGACTGGAACCCATCGTCGAGGATGACGATGCGGATCTGAGTGCTCTGCAGCCGCTTCAGGGCCGTCAGACGATCCGGTCCGATCATGACTGTGCTTTCGGGAAAGAGATGTTTGATCATCAGCGCTTCGTCACCGGCTGCTCCGGCAGTGTCATCCACCGATACTTCCCTGCATCCGGAACGGACGGAACTCTTATAACCGCGACTGACGACGGAGAATGGAATCCGTCGGCGGGTGAAGGCTTCGGCCAGATGCCGGACCATAGATGTTTTTCCACTGCCCCCGAAAGTCAGGTTGTCGACGGAGATGATGAACAGATTTGGATGGTCTGTCCGGCGCATTTTTTTCAACTGCCGGTCGATCAGGGAAAAAATTTTGTACAATAACGAGACAGGAAAAAGGAGGATATTCAGCAGGAAAGACACCGCTTGATCTCCCTGAGAATGGTTTCATTGGCACCGCTGTAGCGCTTCATTGTTTGGCTGGCTTTCTCATGGATGCCGGGAGCGAAGATGCCGGAACTCTGCAGCAGGACCTGCAACTCAGCTGTTGTCTCGAATGGGATGTACAGCCCCTCGGCAATGAGATCCTGGGCGATATCCGGAAAATTTTCCGTATGAGGGCCACCCAGAATGAGTTTGCTGCAGGCTAGGGGCTCGAAAAGGTTGTGTCCCCCGGTTTGGGCCGAAAAGGTGCCTCCCATGACCACTGCGTCGGCGAGAGCCATCAACTGCAGCAGTTTGCCCATACGGTCGAACAGGACAATGTCGCATCTGTCTTCTTCTCCGGTTTCTTCCGACCAGAGGTGATGACGGATCCCTTTCCTTTTCAACATGTCGGAGATTGTTCGGGTGCGGTCCAGATGGCGCGGAGCGATGATTACCTGGTTTTCCCGGCTCAGCTCTTGGAGCAAGGGGAAGAACACGACTTCATCCTCGGAGTGGCTGCTGGCGAATAGAATTTTTTTGCGGTCGGGATCGATACGGAGCTCTTTTCTCAGAGCTTCCCGTTCTTTCAGGCCGGTGAGCTGCCGCGCGGCTTCGTCCGCTTTGATGTGACCGGAAATAATGACTTTTTCCGGTGCAATTCCCAGTTGTAGAAATCGTTTCCGATAATGATCCGATTGGCAGAGGATCCGCTGGATGCGGTTGAGCATCGATGCACTGAAACGGCGGAAGAACAGATAGCGGGAAAAGGCGTTGTCCGAAAGGCGACCGTTGATCAATATGAGGGGGATGTGTAGCTTTTGGGCTATGGACAACCAGTTGGGCCAGATCTCCAGTTCATTGAGAATGATCAGCCGAGGTTGATGGGTGGAGATGAATCGTTTGACGGAGAAGGAGAAATCCAGAGGAGCCGGTACGACCAGGCAGGAACGGGCCTTTTCCAGTGCATGCCGGTATCCTGAGGGAGTGGAGACGGTCAGTACCACTTGGTGGTCGGAGAAATGCGACGCCAGGTCGTCGATGAGCGAAAGCAGGCTGTTCACTTCACCGACCGAAACTGCGTGCATCCAGATAGACGGTTTGATTCCCCTGCTTTTCTCCGGCAGCAGCCTGGATCGGATCATACGGCGGTACCGTTTCTGTGTCAGGTATTTCGGCCAGATTGGAATCGAAATCAGGCTCAGCAACAGGTATGCGAAATCGTATCGGGTCATGCCGGCATTCATTATAACACAGCGGAGGTTTTCAGCCTTTTATCACCAGGAGCGGTTCGAAACGGGCCACCGGCAGGGCCAGTCTTCCTTTTTCGGTGGCTTCCATAACTTGCTCAACGGATTTGTAGGCCTGCGGAATCTCCTCGGCCAGCCCAGAGCGGCTGTGGGAAAAAAGCAGAATGTTGCGTTCTTCGAGCCTTTTAACCGCCTTTTCCCTTGAGTCGAAGGCGATGGCCGCTCTCCGGCTGAGAGTTCTTCCCGCTCCATGAGGGCAACTGTGCCAGGAGTGGCCGGAATCTTCACTTCCGCAAAGAAGATAGGATGCCGTTCCCAT
>CAYMND010000093.1:0-8590 GCA_964391685.1 uncultured Clostridia bacterium
ATTGAAAGAGGCTTTCGAAAGTGGAGACAATGAACGTAAGAGAGAATTATTGTCGATGATTCCCAATGAACCTGTGGAGGGCCTGGCGGATTACCTGCTCACTGCGCTCGACAGGGAGACGGATCGGGCGGTGAAAACCCGGATAATCCTCATGTTCGAAAACCTGCTCGTTTCCGGTGACGTTTCGATTCTGGAATCCCTGTTGCGATCCAACGATCCTTTTGTCCGCAACAGTGCGATAGAGATGATCAAAAGGATTGAAAGGAACTGGCATCCGTTTTTACATAGACTGGCCAATGATCTGGACAAGGATATTCGTAAATTCATCATAGACGCACTGGCCAACGATGATTCTCCGGGTGCAAGGAAGATACTGCGGGACGCCATAGACGATCCGGATGTGAATTTAGTCTATACGGCGATCGAGCAGCTTGGCAGTATCCGGGATTTGGACAGTGCGGCCAGGATAGAGCAGCTTCTCTTCGAATCCGACAATCCCATGGTTCTTTGTTCTGCACTGGAAGCCCTGGTCAAAATCGGAAAATGTGATCGAAAGGAGTCGATTATCGAACGTTTCATCAACCATTCCGATTCCCTTTTCTTTTTCCCTCTGATCAAATTCATTTCCCGGTTCGGAGACCAGAAACAGCTCACTTTTCTGGAAAAGCTCGTTGACGAAGACTGGGCGACCTACTCCAAGGAGATCATCGACGCACTGACCGGTATTGTCCGGAATCAGCACCTGGAAAGGCTGCCGAAGACTTTGCTCGAGAAAATAGAGCATAAGGTCAGGGAGTCGGACAACAGCCCGAACCGATATGCACTGATGCAGTTGATCGCCAGTCTGGACATGAAAGATTCGCTGGCCAAGGCAAGGTTAATGCTGGAGGACGAGAATCTCATGGCCAAGCTCTGTGGAATCGAGATCATCGCGGAGAAGGGAGGTGAAAGCGATATCCAGTTGCTGGACGAACTGGCCGAGAAATCGGAGCATAACGATGAGCTGCTCGAAGCCATCGGTGATGCGATATATAAAATTGACAAGAGGCTGTGTGATAAAAAATGAACCTCAGCACAGAAGACTTTTTTAAACTTCGCAATCTGATCTACGACAAGGCCGGTATCTTCTTCGAACCCAGAAAAATCTATTTTGTTAAAAAAAGGGTCGAGAAGAGACTGGAAATGCTTCAACTGGGTTCTGTTCCGGATTATATTCACCGGTTGACCTATCAGGATCGTGACGGTCGGGAGCTGCAGACTTTGCTGAACGCCCTGACTACGAACGAAACCTACTTCTTCAGGGAAACAAACCAGCTGGATGCTTTCGCTAAGTACAACCTGCCGGAGCGGCTTTCGGAAAAGAAGAGAAATGGTGATTTCAACCTGAGGATATGGTCTGCCGGCTGCTCGAGCGGAGAGGAGCCTTTCACTCTGGCCATGATCCTGAATGAATCCGTCGAAAACCTCAGATTGTGGAACATTCAGATCCTGGCGACGGATATCGATACCGTCGTTCTCGAAAAAGCGCAGGAAGGTCTTTACGACGAACGATCGATCCGTAATATCAGTCCGGAAATTTTGAGGAAGTATTTCCTCGTTTCCGCAGACGGTTTCAGGATCCGGGCCAATATCAAGGACATGGTCACTTTTCTGCATCTCAATCTGTACGATCATCAGGCGGTTTCCAGGATCAGAAAGGTGGATTTCCTTTTTTGCAGAAATGTCCTGATATATTTCGATGATGCTTCCAGGAAGGCGGTGGTGGCGGATTTTTACGATGCTTTGTCAGATGGCGGTTTCATCTACCTGGGGCATTCCGAGGCGTTGACCAGAATTCATTCCGCATTCGAAATACGACGAGCCGGAGGTTTCATCGTTCATCAGAAACTTCCGAAGGAGGGCTGATTATGATTTTGATAGTCGATGATTCCGAAATGGTCAGGAATTACTATTACTATATCTTGAAAAACAGGGGGTTCAATGTCATTTCGGCAATAGACGGTGCAGATGCTCTGGAAAAGCTGTACAAGATGCCGGGGATCAAAATGGTGATAACGGATATCAATATGCCCAACATGGATGGGTATACACTGATCGAGCGAATCCGTGAGGTGCCGGAATTCAACGCGATTCCGGTCATTATCATCTCCACGGAGGATGAGGCGCTGGACAAACGCCGGGGATTCATGGCCGGAGCCAACCTCTATGTGGTCAAACCCATCGAACCGGATGTACTGGTGGAACAGATCCGTATACTGCTCGATGAACAGGTTTGACCGTCCAAATTGAATACGGATCTGCATGAACTGGAGTAAAATCAATCAGCAGTTTCGCAATCAGTTCATCGCCGAAGCCGATGAGCATCTGCAGAAAGCGGAAGCGGCTTTATTGGTGATGGAATCGGGGGCAGACAAGGCGAGTGCTTCCCAGGAGATATTGAGAGCTCTGCACAGCTTGAAAGGGATTTCCGGGGTCATTCTTTCCATGCTGGATCAGAACACTCCGCCGGCACGGAATCTCGACAGCTTTCGTATTCTTGCCCATTTGAACGAATCGTTGGTTCAGGCATGCATCGCCTCACCCGGGACGATACAGGAAAATATCTCTTTGATCTTCGAAGGACTGGATGTGCTGAAAGATCTTCTTGAGGCGTACCGGAGAAAAAAAGCGGAATGGATCGATTGCTCGGCTGTTGTGGAGAGAATAAAAAATCATCTGGAAGTCAAACCGGAGCATATTGAAGACAATCGAGAGAAAAAAGATCGAAAGGCGGTTTACAGTGATCATCTTGAACAGAATCTGCAGTTGATCGAAACCAGTGTGGATCAACTGCTGGAAGGCGATAGCACAATGGCCGAAAAGATGTATAGTCGGGGGGTAAAGGCATTGGGCTCTCTGGCCAGGAAAGATGAGGTTTCATGGCTTACCGAATACCTCGAGATTTTTCCGAAGGCTCTGTCAACGAACAGGGGAAAGGAGTCGGGTACCGATATCGTGGAATTGAAAAGAACGATCAACGATATCCGGGGACAGTTGAAGAAAGATGAATCGAAAATTCCAGCAATGAAGTCGGATTCTGTCTTTTTGACTGGCTCGGTACCGCCAGCGTCCGAAACCGGAGGAAAAGAACGTACCATCCGGATGTCTCAGGAAAAAATAGACGAGCTGATGAACTTGATCGGTGAATTGAGGATACAAAGCAACGCCCTCGGGACTGTCTGGCAGAATGTTGAACAGTCGGGGCGTATCGATGAATACAGGGCGCATTTGAAATCGGTCATTGACACGGTAATCCGACTGTCCGATGAAGTGCATGGGGCCATCATGTCGGTTCGCCTGCTCCCCTTGAGTCTTCTCTTTTCACGTTTTCCCAGGCTTGTCCGCGATCTTGGGAAAAAACTCGGGAAAGAGGTGCGTCTGGAAATTGACGGTGAAGATACCGTTATCGATAAAAATATGATTGACATGCTCAACGACCCGCTGACTCACCTGATCCGCAACGCTGTAGATCACGGTATCGAGCATCCTGCCGGAAGAATGAGGGCGGGGAAACCCGAGCAGGGATGCATCGAACTGAAGGCCTACAATCGGGGGCGGCATGTGATCATCGAGGTTTCGGATGACGGTCAGGGACTCGATCCTGACAGGATAAGGAAGGAAGTGTCGGTGCGGGGACTCTGCGAGCCGAAGATACTGGAAACGATGAATGATCAGAAGGTCTTCCGATTTCTGTTCAGATCGGGATTCTCTCTCTCCGAAACGGTAAGTGATATATCCGGGCGGGGAGTCGGCCTGGATGTGGTCAACATCAATGTCACCCAGATCGGCGGCAGTATTGACATCGTCAGCCATCCTGGAAGCGGCACCCGGTTTCTGCTGCAGCTTCCTTTGACCATGGCCATCGGAAAAGGGCTGCTGGTTGAATGTCAAGATCGGCATTATTATCTGCCCATCGACCTGGTCATGGAAACCATGGCGCTTGATCCGGACATTGTTTTCTCGTATAAAGAAAAAGAAGCGGCTCTCATACGGGGCAGCATGCTGAGACTCTATCGCCTCGAACATCTTCTCGGAGGAAAGGATGCCGAAGTTGGAACGATCGGGAAAAGGCTTCTGCTTCTGGAGGTCAACCGAGAGAAAATTGCCTTGCTGGTAGATGCCTGTTATCAGGAGGCAGAGTATGTAGTGAAGCCGTTGCAGGGCATTGTCCATCCTTCGGCCGGTTTTAGCGGTGCCGTGATAACCGGAGACGGTACGGTGGTCCTGATTCTGGACATGGCAACCCTTTTGGCCCGCTTTCATGCACTGGAGTCTGTTCCTTGAACTCATCAATAGAACCTGATCGGAGGATTTGACAATGAAAAATGTTGTTGCCTTGATCCTGGGCGGAGGACGCGGCACCCGCCTCTATCCGTTGACTCTGTACCGGGCCAAACCTGCCGTACCGATCGGCGGAAAATTTCGGTTGATCGATATTCCCATATCCAACTGCATTCATTGGGACATCAAGAAGATTTTTGTTCTGACTCAGTTCAACAGTCTTTCTCTTCATCGCCATATTGCCAGTACATATCGTTTTGATGCGTTTTCCCGTGGGTTTGTCCAGATTCTGGCGGCTCAGCAGACGATGAACAATACCAATTGGTATCAGGGTACGGCGGATGCCGTCAGGCAAAACATAGAGTATTTCCGCAACGCTGAAGCGGATTATGTCGTTGTTCTATCCGGCGATCAGTTGTTTCGGATTGATCTCGACGCCTTGATCGATGAGCACCGGAACAGAAATGCCGAGATAACGATTTCATCCATCGCCGTGGAAAAGGAAAAGGCGGGTGCCCTGGGAATATTGAAGTGCTGTGCAGACGGCAGAATCAGTGCTTTTATCGAGAAGCCCCGTGATGAAACTGTTTTGGAACCGTTTCGGCTGCCCGACACCCTGTTGACTGAAAATGGTGGCGATAAACCGTTTCTCGCCTCCATGGGCTTGTACGTTTTCAATAAAAATGTGCTGATCGATTTACTGGAAGCGGACAGTAAGCAGGATTTCGGAGGTGAGATCATTCCGTCGGCCATCACCACGCACAATGTGTTTGCCCACATTTTCGAGGGATATTGGGAGGATATCGGAACCGTCGCCTCTTTTTTTGAAGCCAACCTGGACTTCGCCAGGCCCAATCCGAAATTCAGATTTTACGATGAGCGGAATCCGATTTATACCCATGCACGCTTTCTGCCCGGAAGCAGCATCCGGGATTGTCATATCGAGCAATCGATTTTATCCGATGGATCCAGAGTGGAGGGCTGTTCGATCAGAAACTGTGTCATCGGCCTGCGTTCCAGGATCGGTGACGGAAGCACCCTGGAAAGAGTCGTCATGATGGGAGCCGATTACTACGAGAAGGAACCGATTCCGGATGGCGTTCCGCCCATGGGAATCGGCAGGAACTGCAAAATCCGCAATGCGATTTTGGATAAAAATGTCCGCATCGGCGACGATGTGGTCATTGATTACCAAGGTGGGCAACCGCCTCCCGTAGATGCTCCGTACATGATTGTGGATGGAATCGTTGTCGTTCCGAAGAAAGTGACGATCGAATCGGGTACTGTCATAAAGTAGTATCGCTGTATCCGATCTCTTTTTTCAGATGACGGACCTCTTCGTGGGTCAATTCCCGCCAGTGTCCGGCGGGCATGTTTTTCAGCCTGAGAGGGCCGATGGCTGTTCTTTTCAGCTTGGATACCGGATGCCCAAGGTATTTGAAAAGGTTTCTGACCACATGCTTTTTCCCTTCGAAAAGATCGACCTGCCACCAGGAATTGCCGCTTTTGGTCGGTTTGATCAGCATGAGCTTTTGCGGTTTGATCCGAACGGAATCGACGACGAATCCTTTCTCGAGTATTTTCTGGCTGAGTGCAGCATCCAGCGTTCCCTTGATCTTGATCTGGTATGTCTTGTTGATCTTGTTGCGCGGGGCGATCATAAAATTGGTCAGGTCGCCATCGTTGGTCAGCAGAAGCAGACCTTCCGAGTGGTAGTCAAGACGGCCCACCGGGTATACCCGTTCGGTGATGGCGGTGATGAAGTCGCTGATGGTTTTTCGGTTGCTGGTGTCCGACAAGGCCGAAAGGACTTCTGTCGGCTTGTGAAAAATGAAATATACCTTCTTCTGGATTCTGATGGGGACTTTCTTGTTGAAATGCCTGACATGATCCACTGAGGGATTGATCAGGAGATGAGGATCAGTCGCCGATTGTCCGTTGACGAAGATTTCGCCTTCCCTGATGGCCTTGCGAATCGTTCGGCGGTCTGCGAATCCGCTTTCCTGCAGTGCTTTCTGCAGTTCGATTGTTTCGTGTGTTCCGCGTATTGTTTTCTCTATTTTGATTTTTTGCTTCATCGGTTTATTCCCAGACGTTTCATCAGTTCGGAGAGGGTTGTCGGTTTCATGTCCAGGGCGTCGGCGGCCTTCTTCTGAACCCAATTGTTGTCATCGAGGGCTTCCCGAATCAATTCCCGCCGGAATGCGTCGATTTTTTCATGAAAAGATCCTTTGTCATGGACCTTTTGCTCCGAATTCCGGATCTCATCGGGCAATAGATCCGAATGCAGTCTTCCGTCGCTGCTGAGGATCACCGCCCGCTGAATCGCATTTTCCAATTCCCGGATGTTGCCGGGCCATTTGTAATCGACCAGTTTCCTGATCATTTCCGGATCAGGTTCTTTCAACTCTTTGCAGTTTTCCTTTCCGTATTTTTCTATAAAATGACCGATCAGTTCGGGAATATCGTCCTTTCTGTTGCGCAACGGAGGGAGATGGACGTTGATGATGTTGAGACGGTAATACAGATCGTCTCTGAATTCTCCTCGCTCAACCAGCTCTTTCAAGTTTACGTTGGTGGCGCATATGATGCGGACATCGACCTTGAGACTGCGGTTGCTTCCCAGTGGCTGTATCTCTTTTTCCTGAAGGACCCGCAGGATTTTCATCTGGATCTGGGAATCGATATTGGCAATTTCGTCGAAGAAAATCGTACCCCCGTCGGCTTCTTCGAAAATTCCCTTCTTGTCATTGTAAGCTCCCGTGAACGAACCTTTTTTGTAACCGAACAACAGACTTTCGAACAAGGTGTTGGGGATGTTGCTGGAGTTGAAGGTCAGAAACGGTTTGTGGCGGCGTGTCGAGTTCTGAAAAATGGCTTTGGCGATCAGTTCTTTCCCCGTTCCGCTTTCACCGGTGATCAGAATGGTTGAATTGGTGGGAGCAATGCTCTCTACCATATCCAGTACTTTTTTGAATTCATGACTCTTTCCGATAATATTGGGGAACCCATACCGTTCGCCGAGTGTCTTCTTCAACATGCGATTTTCTTTTTTGGTTTCCTTTTCCTTGATGATCCGCTGAATCCTGTGCCTGATTTCTTCGTTGTTGAACGGTTTTTGCAGGTAGTCGACCGCACCCAGGCGCATGGCCTCTATCGCAGTCTCTATGGTCCCGTATGCGGTCAGGAAGATGACCTGTATCTCAGGATCGATTTTCTTGAGTCCCTTGAAAATTTCCAGGCCGGATGTGCCCGGAATCATGAGGTCCAGTATCACCACATCCACCTGGTCGTTATGCTGGTTCAGGGCCTGGCTCATATTCTCCGAAATGATGATCTGGATGGGATCGTTTTTGAAAATCCGCCTGAATATGTCGTGGATGATCTTTTCATCATCAATCAGATGAAGGATGTGTTTCATAATTTGATTCTCCTCAGCGGGCTGCTGATCGGCAATTCTATCACAAATTTCGTTCCTTTTTCAGAACTTTCGGCCACCTGTATTTCTCCGAAATGTTCTTTGACGATGGCGAAGACAATCGACAGGCCGAGGCCGGTTCCTTTTCCCTCCGATTTCGTGGTGAAAAAGGGATCGAATATCCGCTTGAAATTCTCTTCCGGTATGCCGCGTCCCGTATCACTGATTTCGATCTTCATGTTTTCCTCGTTGGCCGCTGTCCGGATCGTGATCGCCCCTTCGTCGTCCATGGCATCGATGGCGTTGATGAGCAGGTTTATGAACATCTGTTGCAGGCGCATCGGAAAACCGGTGATGCTGCGGTTGTCTTTCAGATCCAGATGCAGGGTGATCCGTTTCTTCTTCATGCGATGTTCCAGAAGATGGATACTTTCCTCGATGGTGTCTCCGACCATCAGCTGGACCGGTTGTTCACCCTTCTGGCGCGAAAAATCGAGAAGACTTCGGACGATGCGGTTGGCACGGTTGATCTGGTCCTCCATCCGTTTGATCAAGTCGTAGTTTTCGGGGTCATTCGGGTTTTCCAGAATCAACTGACAGTATGAGGAAATACCGGTCAACGGGGTGTTGATTTCATGGGCGATACCGGCTGACAGAAGACCGATAGAAGCCATCTTTTCCGAAGTGACCAGCTTTTCCTGTATCCAGTTCTTTTCTGTGATGTCTTCAAACACGAGTATTGATCCGATAATCGACTGCTGTTTGTTGATCAGGGGGGAGATATGGATGTCGAAATAGAACTGATTGTCGGTTATGGTCATCTTCCGGTTGGAAATGGTGGACACTTTGTGC
>CAYMND010000094.1:0-8540 GCA_964391685.1 uncultured Clostridia bacterium
GCCGAAACGGCTCGGGTCGAGACTTTCATAATGGGTCGGGTCCTTCATGGCGGCCTGGGTGTGGACGCCGGCGCAATGGGTGAAGGCGTAGCGCCCCATGACCGGTGCGTTGTCCGAAACAGGATGGCGGGCGAATTCACTGACCATCCGGTAAAGGGCGGGAAGACGGGTCAGGTCCCAGCGATTCTCCTGACCGAAATCGCTGGTCAGAACCGCCAGCAGGGTGGCCAGATCGACAATACCCGCCCGTTCACCCAGGCCCATGACGCTGGCGTCGATGATATCGGCTCCACCGCGCCATCCGTCGAGGGCATTGGCCAGAGCCAGACCCCGATCGTTGTGACAGTGAACGGCAATCCTGGGTGGCCTGGACAGTTTGCTCAACTGATTGTGGAGCCGCTGGATGTAGCGTTCCATGGACCGCTCGCCTCCGGGTATCATGGCGCCGGTGGTGTCGGCCACGCTGATGATGTCGGCCCCCGCCTCGCAGGCGGCCCGTGCGGCTTCGAGCACGTTGTTCCACGGGGACCTTACCGTGTCTTCCGGTGTATAGCGTACCCAGACCTGGGGGGCCATCTCCTTGCAGCGCCGAATGGTGCGGCATATCTGATCGATGGCTCCATTCAGGGTGATGTCGTGATGGCGAAGTCTCTGATCGGAAACGCAGTAGAAGATGCCGATCATGCCCACCCCACGTTCCAAAGCGGCGTCAATGTCCTCTTCACGACTGCGGGCATGGGCGGCGACACGTGATTTCCGGCATTGCCGACCGACAGCTTCGACCCCGGCAGCCGTTACATTGCTCACCAGGGGATGTCCGGCTTCTATGATGTCGATACCCATGGATTCCAGTTGGCTGGCGATGGCGGCTTTGATATGGATGGGAAAACAGACTCCGGGGGTTTGCTCCCCTTCACGCAGGGTGGAATCGAGGATGAGGGGCGGGTTCATTCGCCCCAGTCCTCGCCCTCGGTGGGGGCTTCCTGCAGCTCTAAGGGAGAGATGCCGGTGACTTCCAATTCTGTCGAGCAGTCACTGCAGTACAGCAGTTCTCCCAAAACGGGATTCTGCGGCGTGACAAGACCGCTGCAAACGGGACATTCGGCAGATGTGTTCATGATCGTTCCTCCTGGACATGACACGCTGATTCTAGGCCGAAGGGAAGGGGGCGGTCAAAAAAATTAAAAATATTATTAAAATATAAACAAAAAGTTTGAAAATTTAACAGTTGTCTGATATCTTGTATCGGACTGATCGGACTGATCCGACAGAAAAGGAGCCAACATGATAACCATTTCCGATGCCCTGAAAGAGTGGCTGGTGACCACCCCCTTTGTGGAAGAGGCTCTGGCCCGTGACATCCTGAATTTATCGGCGCTGGCCCGGGAACTTCGTCCCGTATTGGAAAAAAAACTGGTCAAGGACCTCACCGACGCCGCGGTGATGATGGCCCTGAAACGGCTCAAAGAAGGTGTGGCCGGGCATCAGCAGGATCTGAACAGCAACCTGCGGGGGGTCGGTAATCTGACGGTTCGTTCGGGCTTGGGTGAACTGACCTTTCGTCGTTCAGAATCCATCTATCTCTGTCAGAAGCGTCTGCTGGAAGCCCTCGAGCAGGATGACGAGGCATTTGTCACCTTTACCCAGGGGGTCAAAGAGATGACCATTGTCATCAGTGAAAAGCATATGGGGACGGCTCAGGAGGCGTATCGGGGACAGAAATTGATCAACGAAGTCCGGAATCTGTCTGCCATCACCATCCGTCTCGACGAGTCCATCATCTTCACCCCGGGGATTCATTACAGCCTGTTGAAACCATTGGCCTGGTCGGGAATCAACATTGTGGAAGTGGTGTCCACTTTTTCAGAATTCACCATCATTCTGGCGTCGGCTCAGGTGGATCAGTCCTTTTCTTTGCTGCTGAAGATCCTCAGCCGTCCCAGATAATGGCGTGTCAGAATCCCGCCCACAGCCCCAGGCTCAGAAAGAGACCCTGGGAAAAGGTCAGGCGGGTCAGGAATCCCAGACCTTTATGGAATTGCCAGCCCAGGGAGAGGGCGATGGAGGGGTAGATCAGCACGTTTCGCACATCGAGTCCGTCATTCCGCAGTTCTTCGAAGGTTTCCGAATCCTCGAACGGGATCACGGCATCACCGATGATGGAGGTCATGCGGCTTTCGCCGGTAATGGAGATGGAACCCTGCAGGGTCATCACATGCAGTCCGGCCGTCAGATCGGCGTGCAGGCGGGCATGGGTGAAAAGCCGGTATTGAATGCCCAGGGCGCCGTCGAAACTGCGGATGCGCGCCTGTCCCGTGCCCTGTGTCACGGCCTCCACCAGGGTGATGCCCCTCATTTCCAGTCGCTGATGGGATTTTTCAACATGGAAGCCAAACGGATTCCCTGCACTTCCCCCGGTGACAAGGTCGGAACGGAACGCAGTATGCCAAGATGTCCGAGATGAAGGTCTTCGAGCAGGCCGGCATGCGTTGTCATTGCGCTGACGAGACGCTCTTCGGGCTCACTCAGGTCATTGTCGGACAACAGGGAACGTCCCCATTCCGCAAGTTCGGCAATGGAAAATGCCAGAACCGTTTTCAGCTCGGTTCCTCTGTAGCTCAGAGTATGAACCGTGTTTTTAAGCCTCAGCCCCTGACAGCCAGGACAGGGTTCCTGTCGGCACCAGCGTAGAATATTCGGGTTGGGATCACGCTCCAGGATGTCCTGCATAATCGGCACAATACCTCGGTAATACCCCAGTTCACGCGGTTTTGCAGTAATTCCGCTCCACTTGAGACGGGATTCCAGGGGATGTTTTCCGAAAGGAATCTCCAATCGATCGCTGCCGAACAACACCACGTTCCGCTGCTCCATTGAAAGATCCCGCCATGGGATATCCACCGAAAAACCGTGGGCCCGGCAGACCTGGTCGAGAACATCGATGGTAACCTGAGAGTAGATAATGTACCCGCTCGGAGTGCTGAGCCAAAGCGCTCCTTCCCGTAAAGTGCGCCGGTCATCCCGGACGAGTTTATCCGGGTCGAGCCGGTAGACCTGTCCCAGCCCCTGACACTCCTCGCAGGCTCCCAGGGGATGATTGAAAGAAAGATGGGAACGTGTCGGCCGGGTTCCGTCTTCCTGTAGGGTAAAGCGGGCGAAAAGCAGTCTGATCGGACTGTAGAGATCACTCAAAGTAGTCACTGTGGATCGGGGATTCTGGCTGAGAAAAACCTGTTCAAGGGACAAGGCTGGGGGGATGTTGTCGATTTTGGCGGCGTTGGGTCGTTTTAACCTGGCCTGGAATATGCGGGCATAGGCAGAAAAACTTTCCAGGAATCGACGCTGACCTTCGGCGAAGCAGACATCGTGGGCGATTGTCGATTTTCCGGATCCTGAAACGCCGCATACCAGCGTTAATCCGCCAAGAGGAATACGCAAAGAAATGTTTCGGAGGTTGTGTTCACTGCAATCCTCTATGATTATCCATTCAGTACTGCTACCCGCTTCATTTTCCCGCATTTTCACTCCATTGGAATATCCTACCAAATAGGATATCATAGAACTTTGTTCATCTGAAAACGCTGCTGCGTACGGAGACATGAATGAAGATTCCATGCCGGAAATCACCAAAGCCCAACCTGAGAAACACCATTTTCCTCTTCCTGATTCCGCTGTTCATGTTTTCTCTTCTCTCCTGTGTCAAGGACAACACCCTGCGAAAAGTGAAAGAAAGACCAGATCTGGCCGAGCTTGCCTTTTCCCTGATCAACCAGCAACGGATCGCCTCTCACCTTACCCCGCTGGTATGGCAGGACACCATCGCCGAAACAGCGGAGCGGCACAGCCTCAACATGGCTGAAGGCACTGTCGCCTTCGGTCACGACGGCTTCTACGATCGCATCGCCGAGCTCCGATCCTTTTTCACCTTCACTACGGCAGCGGAAAATGTCGGTTACTGTACGGAACAGAACGACCCGGTGCAGGTGATCGTAAACGGCTGGATGCAGAAAACGGATCATCGAGCCAACGTTCTCGGTGACTTCGATGTCAGCGGCATCGGTGCAGCCGAAGGGCTCGACGGTGAAATTTTCATCACCCAGGTTTTTCTGAAAACCTCTTAGCGGGCGTTCATCTCCTCGAGAAGATGTCTGCCTCCGGTGGATTCTATGTACCACAGGACAAATCGGATATCCAGACCGATTGACCGGCTGTAGCCTTCATCCCAGGCAAAATCATTGATGGTCGCTTCAAAGGCACGATCAAAATTCACACCGACCAGCTCACCTCTGCTGTTGAGCACCGGGCTTCCGGAATTGCCTCCTGTGGTGTCGGCATCGTAAAGAAAATTGACCGGAACCCCGCCGATCTTTTCCTGGAAAAAAGAGGATTCTCCACCCTTGGCGATGAGCGCCCTGACATTGTCCTGTAACCGATAATCACCGCCGGATATAGATTTTTCGATCATTCCGTCCAGTACGGTAAACGGTTTCATATAGACGGCGTCCCTCGGGCTGTATCCCTTCACTCTGCCCCAGGTCAGCCGAAGCGTACTGTTGGCATCCGGAAGGAATTGTTCTTTTTCCAGCAATTGCTTGATATCCAGCCATCGTGCCATGGAGGCATCGAGCCGTCCCTTCCATATGTCCTCATTGTCCCTCTGGCTGCGTTTCAACGGATAGAGTTCCAGGGCCAGTCGGATGATGGGATATTCACTTTTTTTCAACTCTTCCAACTGCACTGTATCGAACCATGTACCGAAAGCTTCGGAATCGAGCAACCGTTCATCGTAACAGGCGGCAATCATTCCTTTCCGTTCATTGTCATCAACGCTACAGAATTTCTGAAGAACCGCAGGGACCTTTACAGTCGGGAGCTGATTGCCGAGTGTTTTGAACAGATATTCCGCGATCCGTTGATCCACCGGAACATGGATATTCTTCACCGATCGGACCAGTCGTTCCCGGGTCCGTTCCAGGTTCCGGGTCATGAACATGGCTTCTCTGTCCTGATCCTTTTTCGTCCGTTCATGGGCATATTCCACAAGAGTGGATGCAATTCCCAACATGTTCCAGTTGCCATTGATGGAAGAGATGAAATGCTGAAAAGGATATGCCTCGCTCTGTTCCTTGTACACCTGGGCCATTTCGCTTCTCAGTTTCTGATACTCCTGCTTCACCTTCGGATCCTGAATCTTTTGGAGTTCGGCTTCTTCCTGCCGATACCGTTTTTCGGTCAAGCCCAGATTGTGCAGTCCCTTCAATTTACCCTGATAGTTCTTCATCCGATTGGCCAGTCCCTTGATCCTCGATGCCAGTTTCAACTGTACCTCGCGTTCCTCCTCTCCCGCTGTCTCCATGGTCTGGATCAGCCACTCGTACAGACTGACCACTGCGGGCATGTGAACCTCTTCCTGGTACTTGAGGAAAGAAGCCGGCTGATGCCGGTACGTTCTTCCCGGATACCCCAGAATGAACATCAGGTCCCCTTCGCTGATCCCCTGAGGAGCGACTTTGAGGTGCTTTTTGGGTGTATAGGGGACATTTTCTGAAGAGTAACCGGTCCCCTCTCCTTTTGGACTTACGTACGCGCGAAGAATAGTGAAATCTCCGGTATGACGAGGCCAGACCCAGTTGTCGCTTTCGCCGCCGAATTCACCGATGCAGCGAGGCGGAACGTATACCAGGCGGACATCCTTGAGATAGGTTGAAAGAAAGAGAACGTACACCTTGCCCTGAAACATTTCGGCGATTTCGGCACGTTTTCCCGGGTTGGATTTTTCGGCTGCGATTTCCATCGCTTTGATTCTCTTCTCGATGGCTTTGGTTCGCGTCATCGGATCCATACCCTTTTTCACCGCTTTCAGAACGTCTCCGGACACATCCCGGTACGATTCGGTGATTTTAACGGTCATCCCCTTGGCCGGAATCTCTTCCCTCAGATCGTGAGTGACCAGGCCGTTGCGCAGGTAATCCTTCTCCGGTGTACTGGCTTCCTGAACCGCTCCGAACGCGCAATGGTGGTTGGTAATGATCAGACCGTTGGCTGAAATGAACGATGCCGAACAACCGCTGAGATTGATGATGGCATCGATCATCGATACGGAACCGTCCGGGTTGAAAATATCTCTGGCGTTGATTTCGAAACCGGCTTTTGTCAGATCCAGTTTGTCCAGCTCGCTGAGAGGCCACATTCCTTCATCCGCCGACATCTTCAGACTCAGCAGACAAAAAAAGATCGAAACAAGAAGGGCTGTTTTTTTCATCGGTCACTCCTGTCTTTTAAAAGAAATATCTTTATAAAACTGTTACGAAAAAAATGAAAGAGGTTCACCAAGGCAAACGTCCATCAAGCTGTTTTTTATTGTTTAAGTGCAAAAAAAGCGATGATGAGCGCAACAATGATCAGAATAAGGGAGAGAATCTTCCACACACTGTACGGCCTTTCCCCTTTCACTTTTCCACTCTGGCCATTGACGAGAAAACGGTAGACTTTATCCTTGTAGCGGTATGAACTGATCCAGATGGGCAACAGAATATGCTTGAAGGTGATGTTGTCGTATTTGGAATGAGATGTCAGTATCCGTTGTTCATCACCGCCGATATCTCTGCGGATCTGACTTTCAATCTCACGCTTCATAATGACTTTGGCAAGTTCAAGACCTTCCTTGACATCGACTCCGTACGCTTCACAGCGAAAACCGCTCAGAAATCGGTCATCGTACGGAGTCAACTGACTCAGATTCCAGGGAGGGAGAAAGTGTATGATCTTATCGGGCAAAGAACGACTCGCCGGAACGAGGACATCGTCGAAGGCAACATTGACCGAACCGGCACAAGGCGCCCAGCTGATTTTGCGTACCTGACGCGAGCGGGTGACCGTCTTGCCGTTTTCCTGGGTGGTGTAGTTCTCAGTGACGTAATAGTACGTCCCTTTCAACCCCGTGTAGGTGCTGTAGGTCTGTGTGTCATACGTCCAATACGGCACGTACATGCCGTCCATGGCCTCTTTGGCCACCCTCTCCTTGAGATCGCTCGGAGCGAACCACAGTTTCGATATCCAGTTGTGGAAAAGCTGCACGGCTTTCTTCTTGTCGATGGCGAAGGGAACCAGGGATTTCGGTCTGATGATGGCCGTGCTTCCGCCTTCACTGACCACCAAACGGGTATCGCAATACGGACAGAAATCCGCGGTGATCTTTTCATCGAGAGTGATCTGTGCGCCGCATCCCGGGCATTTGACGGTTCTGACCTCAAGCTGCTCAGACTTGTCTATGGATTCTGATATGAATTTTTCGAAATCGATTTCTTCGATCGGAGCTTCTTCCACTTCAATCGGGTTCTCTGCACCGCAGTAGGAACACTTGAGTGATCGGGTACCCGGGGCAAAATCCAGGGTCGCCCCGCATCCCCGGCATGCCAGCTGCTGATTTACCGCTTCGTTGACGTCTGTTTGAATTTGTCCCATTCTGACAACACCTGATGCCGGGATTAGGGTTGGGTTACCGGCGGAGGAGGAGGAACAGAAGCGAACAGAGCCGCCAGATCCGGAAGGCTTTCAGCTGCAATCCATCCGGACATGCCGGCTTTCCATGCCAGAGTCTTGCCGGTCATCTGGCCGCCTGCGGCCATGTGCTGCAGCTGCTGCAGGGTGAAAGGCCCCTGCTGCTGCCCGGAAATCGCCAGATAATACATGACTGGAGGCGGAGGCGGCGCCATGGTCGGTACTGCCGTCCCCTGCTGTGGAGTGAACATATGGGCCATCTGATTGGCCATGGCGAAGCCCATACCCAGCCCGATGCCGTCACTGGCACCTCCGCTCGGATTCTGAGCAGCCTGGGACATGGACTGTCCCGCCTGATACTGCATGAACTTGTTCAGATCTCCGATGACGCCCATGCTGCTGCGCTTGTCGATGGCCTCCTCCACCTCGGGAGGGAAAGAGACGTTCTCGATCAGAAGAGTACCCAGTTCCAGACCATATTCCAGATAGTCTTCGTTGACCATGCCCTGCAATGTTTGGGACAGTTCGTTGTACCGGGCGGCCAGATCGATGGCCGGAATTTTGCTCTCCGCCAGCATGTCGGAAAAGCGGGTGATGATCAGATTGCGCAACTGTTCCGTGATCTCGTCGGTGGTGAAATGTGCGTCTGTACCCGCCACTTCCTTCACCAGTTTGGCGGGATCGCTTACCCGGAAGGTATACGTACCGAAAGCCCGGAGACGTACGGGACCGAATTCGGGATCACGAAGAATGACCGGATTCTTGGTGCCCCATTTGCGATCGGTGAACTTTCTGGTGGAGACGAAGTAAACCTCCGCTTTGAATGGGCTTTGAAAGCCGTATTTCCATCCTTTCAGGGTGGTCAGGATCGGCATGTTCTGGGTCTGCAGCGTGTAGGTTCCGGGAGTGAAGACATCGGCCAGCTGTCCTTCGTTGACGAACACGGCCATCTGTGATTCTCGGACAACCAGCTTGGCGTTGTATTTGATTTCGTTGCCGTACCGCTCGAAACGATAGACCAGTGTATCCGAAGACGGATC
>CAYMND010000095.1:0-8520 GCA_964391685.1 uncultured Clostridia bacterium
ACGCTCTTCCGATCTGATCCGTCTCCCTGTAGAGCGCTGTGACCAGGTAATCCGCCAGGCCCTCCACAGGTTCATTGGGAATCATTGACAATAATTCTCTCTTACGTTCATTGTCTCCACTTTCGAAAGCCTCTTTCAATCGTCTCAGGATGTCTTGTTTCATTTTAGATTATCCTCTCGCACACTGCCATTTCCTCCACCACCTGCTTGATTTTCTCCGGAATCTCCGTCAGAGGCAGGGTAGCCACCACAGCCCCCGTCTTGACTGCTTCCTGGGGCATACCGTAGACTACGGCCGTCTTGGGACTCTCCGCAATGGTATAACCGCCATGCTCCCGGATCATTCTGATCCCTTGCGCACCGTCGTTTCCCATACCGGTCAAAACGACGCCGATGCTCCGGTGACAGAACTTTTCGGCCACGGATTGCATGGTTACATTCACTGATGGAACAAACAACGTTTTTGGTTCCAGATCGTGCTTGATCAGCAAATCGCCGCCTTTTCCGGATAATGCAAGATGGTTCTCCCCTTCTGCGACATAGATCACTCCAGGTACCACCCGCTCACCCGGAACACCGACATGACATTCCAGCCGGGTGCGGGAAGCCATTCTCCTGGTAAACGGGGCGATGAAAGTCCTGGGCATATGCTGAACAATGAATACAGCCGCATTCAAATCGGCCGGAAGCCTGGACACCAGCTCTATCAGGGCTTTTGGACCACCTGTGGAGGCTCCCACAGCAATACCGAAAAAAGAGGGGGCTTCCCCATCGTTTTTTGATTGAATCTGCGGTTGATATTGATGCACCGGTTCGGTGTGACCGACAAAAAAGCCGACCGGATCAGGCCTCCACCCGGCCGCCGCTTTCAGCTTGCCGACAATCTGCTCCGATTGGCCGTAATACGCCTTCCCCTGAGGTTTCATAAGAAAGTCGAAAGCACCGATTTCCAGAGCCTCTAGCGTCGGATCTGCTCCATCCTCGGCTTGAGATGAAATGATGACCACCGGCGCAATCTTTTCTTTGACGATGATGCGCAGGGCCGACAATCCATCAAGACCCGGCATGTCAATATCCATGGTGACCACATCCGGTCTATGCTTTCGGGCCAGCTCGATTGCCTCTTCTCCATTCCGAGCCAGCGCCACGACACGCATGTCTGGATCGTCCTCGATAATCGATTTCAGAAACAGGCGAACCAATGCGGAATCGTCACAGATCAGAACACCTACGGGATTCGGACCTTTTTGATTATCCATCGGCATTTCCGGGCCTGAAATCGGCAAGGCATCTCTTCAGTTCAGGGATTTTAACCGTATCACCGGCTACGTTCAATCGAAACGTCGCCGCAATCGCCATGGGTTTTGAGCCCTCCTCGCTTGTTACCGGTTTAATTTTTTCTTCCTCGATCTCAATCACGGCCCTTACTGTATCCACCATCAACGCACGAGAATCGGGTCCGGTCATGATCAGAATCTTCGGCGAAACAATCAGGTTGTCCGCTTCGGCGAACAGACGCCGCTCAAAATCATCCAAAACTTCAACCCGCTCCTTCCCCGATTCCGACAAGTCGTCAAGAAGCTGTCGGTATGCCCTGGAACCAAACACTCTTTTGCTGCCGAATTCAATCAGGTGCCGCTTCGATTTTTCGGTGAGCGGTTTTTTTTTCTCCCCAAACATCCGCCTGACCCGTTCATTCACGATTCGGGCTTCCTCATCGACAGATTGCAGTCCGAGGATTTTTTTCAAATCGAATACACTGTGCACTACCCCCCGGACATTCGTCACTCCGGCGATATACGGACTGCCGATCGGCAGCGGGGTAATATTGTCAAGAGTACAGATTTCTCTGATGTCTTCCACGGGAACAGCAAAAAAACCATCCAGCAATGAGAACAGAAGCATTTTTTTCAACGGGCTGCAATGGGCGGTTGCGGTTGCAGTTCCGAGTTCGCTTTTTTTTCTTTCGGCACTTTGACGGAGAAAGGTGTGATCAAGCCGACTCGCCAGATAGCGATGATTTATCAACAGAACAGGACGTTTCCCATCGTCCCTGTCAATGACAGCCTGAATCTCCTCACCAAAAGCATTCAACACTGACGATTCCTTTCGCAGGCAATCCTCCTCCACATCAACAATTTCCTTGATATCATCGACAATCAATCCGATTTCCGTTCCATCCGAAGGCATGACCAGTACAAATTTTCTCCGTTTCCCGCCTGTATTTTCCGAATTTTCGCTGTTGTTGAAATCAAACAGCAAGGAAAGATCAACCAGGTGAAGCGGGAGGTCCCGGTTGACCGCCACCCCCCTGATGTAAGCAGGCGCGCCAAAGACGGATTCCGACTCGGGAGTCAGTATCAGTTCCGAAACCGCATCCAGCTCCATTGCATACTCTGTCCTGTCCATGAGGAACATCAAAACAGACAGAGTTTTGCGCCGTTCTTTCACCATCCGGTTCCCCGTATCGCAATCGCTGGGATTGAAAGAATACCTGACAGAACCCGCCTCTGCATCATAACGGATCATGTTCTCCAGTTCTGATAAGGATACATCCTGACCATAATCCATATCCTCACCGACGTCAAAGATACCGACAATTCTGTCTGCCATCAGTGACAGACTGTTTCCTCCGATCGAAATGACCAAAAATCTGGCCATATCTCCGCCCTGCGGCTTTCTTTCATTTTCTCCGTTACGCTTCATGGAAAGGTCATATAAAGGGATCATGGCTCCTCTCAAATTGAAAATCCCCCGGAGAGAAGCACTCGAAAAGGGTACGGGAGTGACCGGAAGCGGTTTGACAATTTCTTTCACCAGAGTCGTCGGAATGTAAAACCGCCTGCTCTTCCATTCGAAGATCAGACATTTCCCCTTTCGCTGCTTTACATTCGGCTCACTCGGATTCATTCACTCCTCGACCGGTCTCCAGACCATCGTCTTCATACCGACACGACTATATATATTCAGCCCGATGACGATTGTCAATCAAACTGCGAAGCCGGTCGATAAAACCATCCTCGTCACTCAATATTGAGCATTTTCAATAAAGCGGTTGATGGTACGGCGATCGAACGAACGGACAACCAGCGTTTCCGATCCTTCGTGTCTTACCATCACGTAAGCCCCGCATTCGTCGCGTCCGGCTCGAAACGCCTTTCCTTTGCGCACCCCATCCTCAAAACGGGCCTTAAGCAGGACCTCATACCTGTCGCAAAGCATCAGAAATGCATCCCGGGCCGATTTACCGTCCAACCAGGCCATCTTCCATTGCAGCAACTCCCCCTCATGATCAACCTTCCGTTCCACTGAGAATTGTTCTCCACAGCAACCGAGTTCCGTCATCAGAACCAACGGTGTCTTGTCCATGAACGAAGCCAGCAGGAAAAGGCCGACCCGCCCGCTGTTCACCCGGTCGAAGCCGTTTAGTCGGGGCAGATCCGGAAAACGGCCGTCCGGAGGATTTTTCAGAGGCTTGACCAGCCAGTAATCGAGAATCATTTCAGGGGGATTGAGAAAACACTGGTTGAGCCCCTTCCAACTCTTTTTTTTGAAGGCCTGCCAGGCATGGTTGACCCCCTGAATCAGACCTTGAGTATAGAACCTGCCGATCAGCGGTTCCAGCTTGAATCCGGTGGCGGCACTGACCATCGGATTTTTGGCGATCAGACTCATCCCGTCCATGCTGGCCAGAACTTCGGGATTGTCTCCATAGTAATTGTGCATTACAAAGGTGGCATCTCCGTTGTACAGGGCGTAATCCATCCAGTTTTCGTCTGTAAAGAAACGCCCCGGTTGAGGACCGACCTTTTTTCTTATCCCTTTTGTCATGGCCAACCGGATCTCTACGATCAGAGCCCCGAGACTGTACTCATCTTCGAAAGGAAGAGTCTGATCGATCAGAAGCTGCCCGGTTGCATCTTGAAAATATGCTTTGATATTTCCCTTGATCACCTTTGCAAACTGTGCAGACAGATCCACATCCCGCTTGAAAAGACCGATCATCCGAAGCAGGCGGCTTTCCTCACGCAGAATTTCCGGAGGATGGCGAAACATGAAATCCTGAAAGAAAACCTTCTCCAGCTCAGCCGGAGTGACAAAACGGATCTGTAATTCCGAGGGGAGTTCCAATCCGCTCTCACCGGCAACCCGGCTGATTATTTTACGGACTTCCTTGGACGAAGAAAAAACGGACAAAGTCAAAGGGAGGTAAAGAACCAGAAACATAACGAGTGGAAAGCGTCTACATCGCATGTAATGATGGTAACATGACGGAGAATCCGTTGAAAGTGTCCAGGCAGGTCCGCCGGTCAGATTTCCTTGATTCCGATGTTGACCTGAAAAATCCCGAGATCTGTCTTGAATGGGATTACCAAAAAGGGAATATTGAGCGGATGTGAGATCTTGTGATCGACCCCCACGATGATGGTGGGAGTGGAAATCGACACGTTGAGCCCCGCATCGACAAGTTTGTTCCGGGCGTTGCCGACGACGATATTGGCAAATTCGCCGATGGCATCCTTGACGTCATCGTTGATTTCCTTCAATTCGTCCATGAACATGGCACTGGCCACCTTCAGAGCCAGGTTCAGCGGAAACGATATTACTGCCGACCCTCTGACTTCGCCGCCGAGTCCGATTATTCCGGATATCTCTGCAAACGTTTTGGCTTCCTTGCTCACTGCAAGATCCAACCGTTCAGCCTGAATTCCGGTCATCTGTTCCAGATTCGAGACCAGTGAGTCTATAAAGGGGTTAATGTACTTGATATCCATGGATGCTCCTTTTCGTGACTTATCTAATGATAATGGGATAATCACACTTTTTCAACTTTACTCAAAAAAACGCGTTCAATCGGACAAAAAAAAACTCCTTGTGTAGAAAAAGAGCACGGGTCAATCCAGCCGATGAAGGGAAACGAGCATCGGGCTCCAGTTGCGTTTCAGTTCTTTTCTGTATTCCATGGAATCCGGCTGCCACATTTCCAGCAGCCGATAAAATGCCGCGTTGTGAGCCGGGACAGACAAATGCGCCAATTCATGCAGAATGACATAATCGATCAAATGCTTCGGACAAAGCATCAAGGCGGTATTCAGGGTGATGCGTCCATCCCGGCGGCAACTTCCCCAGCGGCTCTTCATCCAGCGCAGCGATACAGTCAGATTGATATCGGGTGGAAGGGGCAGTCCTCTTTTCAATTCAAGGCAACGGGCAGGCAGGTACCCGGCAGCCTGGCACCGATACCATGACCTGACCTCCTTTCCCGTTTTTTTGTCGTCCATTTCCTTACAGGGAGTTCCCAGATAAAACAACGGCGTCTTTGCTTTCAGGTCCGTCTCTTTCTTGGCATCTGCCTTTTCCAGGTGCCTGACAATCCATTCAAGATGATCGAATACAAAAGCCCTTAACCGTTGCAGACTCAGATGGGCGGGAGATCGAACGACAACCAGACGATCCGGATAAACACGTAAAGAAAGGTTTTTCTTGTTCTTCCACTGATAATGGACCACCACCTCGGGTAAGGTGTCGATATTTTCCCTGTGTTCCCTGAGTATCCCCCGCCCGAACCGCCTTTTACGGGTGTCACGATAAAAAAACATATCAGGTTTTCCCGTAATTCTTCAGAAACAGGTATAACACCATCACCAGAACCACCAGCATGAAAACGGGTCGAATGAACCGCGCACCCTTCCGCATCACCATGCCGGAACCGCAAAAACCACCGCTGAACTGTCCGACCGCCATGATCAGACCGATATCGAACCGGATGTTTCCGCCAACGGCAAAAAGCACCAGAGAAACAATATTGCTGGTGAAATTCATGACTTTCGTATGAGCCGTAGCTCGAACCAGATTCATCCCTCCGATGATCACCAACAACAGTGTCCAGAAGTTTCCGGTTCCTGGGCCGAAGAATCCGTCATAAAACCCCAGGAGCAATCCGCATAGGAAAAACATGGGCAGATGCCCCATCTTGGGAGTGAAATCCCTTTCTCCCAAGCTGGGCTTGAACAGAAGGTAGAAAAAAATGAGGGCGAGGAGCCAGGGGATTGCCATGCTCAGCCATCGGGAATCAACCCGTTGAACGGCAAACGCTCCTCCCGCAGCACCGATCAGAGTACAGGCAATCCCTGTTAGAAGCATTCTATTGTATTGCACGTGACCGTTTCCGGCATAGTTCATCATGGCCGAAAAACTACCGAAAGAAGACTGGAATTTATTGGTTCCGAGAACCAGTTGCGGCGGAAGCCCGATTCCCAGCAGAACCGGAACGGTGATCAATCCGCCGCCTCCGGCTACTGAATCGACAAAACCGGCTGTAAAAGCGGTTAGAAAAAGCAGCAGGATCAACCAGAAATTCAAAGTGATTGTCTCCATGTTCCCGGTATTGTACCTTATTGACTATGCGGGTCTCAATCCCTGACATGATCGGCATCATCGATCAGGCCAAGCAACTTCAGCCTTCCGATCAGGGCTCCGCGTCCTCTTCCCATTATCCTCATCAGTTCCGGCAAGGCTGCGCCTGCAAGGTATCGTTCCTTCAATTCCTCATCCAGCTCGGCAGTCCAACTTCTGGTGGATCCACGACAGGGGGAAGATCCGGTCCTCATACCCTTCTTCAAATCCTGAAGATGTTCCAAGGCAACAAAAAGGGCGCGAATGATGTCAGGTCGGTTGCACAGAGAATCGTCGGCGCATTTCTCACCACTCTGAGGGTCAATCCCGTGCGCCAGAGAAGACAGAATCCGGATCACTTCATCCAGTTTCGGTTTTTGGCCTGATTCGTTCGCTTTCATTGACACTCCTGTTTCACAAACCGAGAGGTACTATTTTATCATAAGAAAAGGAAAAAGGTCGGATGAGGCCGGCGCTCGATTACTTCAGGTTTTCCTGCAGCCTCTCCAGCAATCCGTAAAGCGCCTGGATTGATATGGGTTTGGTCAAATAAGCATCCATACCGGAAGCAAACGACTTTTCCATGTGGGTGCTCTGGGCGTGCGCAGTCAGCGCCACGATGGGAACCCGTCTACTTCCCTCCCTTTCCGAATCCCGAATGATCTGAGCAGCTTGATATCCATCCATTACCGGCATCTGCAGGTCCATCAACACCACATCGGCTCCACCGGAAAAATAGAGATTGACCGCTTCCTGGCCGTCACGGGCCAAGACAACCTGACATCCATTCTTAATCAACAATCGGTTGATCATCTTCTGATTGATCTCGTTGTCTTCCGCCACCAGAACCTTCATCGACTTTCGGTGTGTTGCGACTTCCGGTTCGACAGATTCCTTCAATCCTTCGGCAATTGTTTTTTTATCGATTGACAACAGCCAGCGCATCAACTCATTGGGTAAAATCGGTTTCAGAACCGTATCGGTCACACCGAGTTGCAGCAACTGGCCCTTTATTTTCAAACTCCGCCCGTGACTGAGCATCAGCAATGGTTTTCGTCCCTCCGCCTTTTTCATCAGGCAGTCCTGCAGTCTGTCGAGAATCACCTCATTCTGCCCGAGAGAAAGTATGATGCCATCCAGAAAAGTGTACTGCTTGTCCAGTTGAGATAAAAAGTCATCGTCATCGACGCATTCAATCGCCGTCTGGCCCAATTGTGTCAGCAAATCCAGCAGAATCATCCGGGCCATCGGGTACGGTTCGTAAACCAGAATACAGTGCGATTTGATGGAATGTTGCTTGGGAAGAAGCATGGAAGGTCTGAAATTTTCCACCGGCAATTCCACCTCGAAGCTGGAACCGTCCCCCAATTTGCTCGTAACCGAAATGGTACCTCCAAGAGCGGTCACCAGCCGTTTGCTGATGCTCAGGCCCAGACCGGTACCTCCCTGACGTCGGTTCATCGATCTGTCAACCTGGAAAAACCGTTCGAAAATCTTCGGAATATAATCATCCGCGATACCAATTCCCGTATCTCTGACCACGAAACGGACCCCGTTCCCCATCGATGCATCCTGAAAAGTCCGAACGGTAAGCATCACAAAACCATTCTCCGTAAATTTGACCGCATTACCCACCAGATTGATCAGGATTTGTCTCAACTTGACCGGATCGCTGAAACAGATTCCCACAGCCGCCGGTTCAAAATCGCACAACATCTCCAGTCCCCGTTCATGACATTTTACAGCAAACATACGGATCACCCGACGGACCAGCCCCACCATGTCGAATTCCATTTTCTCAATCTGAATCCGCCCGGTGTCGATACGGGAAAAATCGAGGATTTCGTTGACAATATCCAGTAACGTTTCTCCGGAACGCTTGATATCCCGTAGATGATCCATTCGCTGCCCGTCGTTTTCCTCCTCGAGCAGTATCTCTGTCAAGCCCAGGATACCATTCAAAGGTGTCCTCACTTCGTGTGACATGTTGGCCAGAAACTCGTTCTTGGCCTCATTCGCTTTCTGGGCGGCATTCCGTGCGTTTCGGATCTCTTCCTCGACCCGACGCTTTTCGGTCATGTCCCGCATTACGGCCATAACCATCGAGAAACCCTGCCTTGGGAG
>CAYMND010000096.1:0-8519 GCA_964391685.1 uncultured Clostridia bacterium
GGAACTGAAACCGGTGCAGATCAGAATACGCACACCGGGTCTGATTAACAGCAACTCCCTGGCCAGTTCTTCTCCCGTCATTCGGGGCATGGTCTGATCGGTAATCACCGCAGCGAAAGCATCGGGTTTGGATCGGAATAAATCCAGGGCTTCAAGGCTGCTGGTCACCCCGCAAACCTGATATCCGAGTAACTCGAGTCTTTGTCGGAAGATATCCACGATACTCTCTTCATCATCTACCACCAATATGGTTTCGGATCCTTTCGGAAGTGGAGAAAATTCTTCCCGGTAATCGTGTTTCGGGGAGTTGATCAACGGAAAAAAAACATCCACCCGGGTTCCTTTTCCAGGATCGCTCCCCAATCTGATCAGGCCGCCGTGACTTTTGACAATGCCGTGAACCACGGCCAATCCCATACCAGATCCCTTGCCTACATCCTTGGTCGTGAAGTACGGATCAAAAACTCTGTGCAAATGTTTCGGATCGATCCCGACACCCGTATCCGTAACGGTAAGCTTCAGAAATGCACCGGGCTTGAGTGCGGGATCATCCATCAGATCGTCGGCCCCTAACAGTACGGAAGTGAGCTCGACCGTCAGGGTACCCCCTTTCTCCTCCATGGCCTGGGCGGAGTTGGTGCAAAGATTCATCATTACCTGATGGATCTGGATCGGATCCGCCAGAATGTGCCCGCATTGCGAATCGATTGCGATCTGAAATTCGATTGTGGAGGGGATGGACGCCCGAAGAAGCTCCAAAGCGTCAAAAACAACCTGATGAATCTGAATCGGCATCGGTTTCAGCGCTTCTTTTCGGCTGAAATAGAGTATGTGCCTGACCAGCTCTTTGGCACGGATACCGGCTTGCAGAATTTTATCGATCTGATAGCGCACCAATGTGTCTTTCGGCAGGCGCTCGGCAGCCATGTCGGCATATCCGATGATGGCAGCCAGTATATTGTTGAAATCATGAGCCACACCGCCCGCGAGAGTGCCAATGGCTTCCATTTTATGCGCCTGCCGCAACTGTTCTTCCATTCTGATCCGTTCCGCTTCCGCCTGCTTGCGGTCGGTGATATTGCGGGAAATGCCCAGAACTCCCACCAGATGACCGTCAACGCCGAACATGGGCGTCTTTATCGTTTCAAGAATCTCATGATGACCATCCACGGCAAAAGTCACCTCTTCCTCATTTTGGATCGGTGCGCCTTTCTCAATGGCTGCCTGATCGTGCCGACGGAAGAACTCAGCCTGTTCCACAGTGCAATAATCGAAATCACTCCTGCCGACAATCTCTTCTTCTGTGGCACCGAAGAACTGTTCAAATTTGGAATTACAGGACAGATAAATCCCATCCGGATCCTTGAGCCACACCATATCGGGAATGGTTTTCAGAAGAGTTCGTAAATGGGCTTCTTTCTCTTTCAACGCTTCCTGTGTCCGTTGACGTTCCTGTATTTCCATACTGAGATCTTTTGTTTTCAGATTCACCCTCCGCCGGAGTTGGTGGTTCCATGCAACGAAACCGATGACCACCAAAATGACACCGCCGAAGATCAGCCCAAAAATCTTTTTCAATTCCCTTCTGGTCAGTCCGGGGTCAACGGCCAGATGAATCCATTTTTTCAGAACAGCCCCCCGTTCTTCTTCGGACAACATTGAAACACCCTTCTCCAATATGCGACAGAGCTCCGGCCAGTCCGAGCGAACGGCAAAGCCTGAAATATTTGCCGGCTGCGCTTCTCCTGCCAATTTCAGATTGGTGATCCCTTCTGATTCGATATAGAAACTGGCCGTGGCCAAATCACCGACAAAGGCATCTGCCA
This sequence comes from uncultured Clostridia bacterium, assembly GCA_964391685.1. Lineage (GTDB taxonomy): Bacteria > Acidobacteriota > Aminicenantia > UBA2199 > UBA2199 > CAYMND01. The sequence continues at coordinate 1,827 of CAYMND010000096.1, forward strand.
TACCGAAAGAAACCTTTCTCAAAGCCGCTTTCAAATCCGATACAAGATCGATTGTTATTTCCGGATGCTTGTTTCGGATCAGATCCACGTACCCGTACCCGGACACCATGACCACTCTCATCCCCTCGAGCATGTCCAGAGTCAACCGGGTATCGACTTTTTTCTGGACGATAATGACCGAGGGAATAAAAATATACGGTGGCGGGAAAAGCAGATACTCTTCTCGTTGAGGAGTATGAATCACGGCATTCAACACATCCACTTCGCGATTCTTGACCCGAGCCATCACTTCGTCCCAGCTCGAACAACGGACAACAGCAAAATGAATACCCAGTTTTCTGGAGATCAGTTCCGAAAAATCCGCTCCGATCCCGGCATATCGGCCATCGGAATCAAAAAATTCAATCGGTTGAAATTCCGGATCCGGCGCCAACCGGATAACGGGATGGTCCGCCAGCCATTTTTGTTCCGATTCCGTCAGCGTGATCAACGGATCTCCTTTCCTATCCTGCGCCGGGGAGATACCGGACAAAGGCAGCACCTCCATCAACCCAAGAAAAAAAAGAATACAGATATGACTGCTGACGGTCATTCCGACTTTCTTCATACCATTCGTCTGACTGACGCAAAAACCCATTATTGATAACTACCTTTTCTTCTACAATGCACTGGTGTCACAAACGATGATGTATATCACCAAAAAAAGGAGAAAACAACTGCAGTCATGAACGATGATAAAGTAAAGAGGTGATTGCTCCTACAGCTGCGAAGTGCAGTGGGGACAGCGGGTGGCTTTCACCGGCACCTGGGAACAGCAGTGGGGACACTCCTTTTCGGTCACTTCGGCCAGGGGTTCCGTTTTTTCCCGTTTCAGCCGGTTGATCCCCCGGACCAGGAGAAAGACTGCGAAGGCCACGATCAGAAAACTGATAATGGCGTTGACAAAGATTCCGTAGGCGACGGCCACGGCTCCGGCCGCCTGGGCTTCGGCCAGGGTGGCGTACGGACCGGCAGTCGCCCCCTCCTTGAGAACAAAGAAAAAGTTGGAAAAATCGACTCCGCCGAGCAGCAGCCCCAGCGGCGGCATCAGCACGTCGGCCACCAGGCTCTTGACAATGGTTCCGAATGCACCGCCGATGATGATACCGACGGCCATGTCCACGACATTGCCCCTCGCCGCAAATTCCTTGAATTCCTTGAACATTGCATTCCTCCTTGATTTTTTCCTGAAAGCCAATGTCTATCGACTGGCAGCGGAGAAGATCCAGATACCTGCCACAATCGCCACCGCCACCAGGAAAACTTGAAACAGGAGGGAGGGAAGCCAGGTTGAAGGGCGTCCGATCCTCCCTTCCTTCATCTTCTTCACCAGTTGCCGGATGATGAAGAAAAACGGTATCAGTCCCATCAGCATGAAGATGATGGCGCAAACCAGCCAGCTCCAGACCGGCCCGATCTTTTCTCCGAAACCGACTCCGTAATCCAGAAAATTCCAGCCCAGGGCGATGAAGACCGCCGACCAGGAAAAGATCATCAGGCTGGGACCGCGGACTCCCGAAGCAATGGACACGCTGACCCCGGCAACCAGGGTGGCGACCATGAAGACAGCGGCGACCGGCATGATCCAGACCCAGTCCGGAGCCGGGTGGACGATGGCGTAAGGACCGCCGGAAGCCACGAAGCCGCCGAGATCCAGGACGCCCCGCATTCCATGGTAGAGAATCGTCAAGGCGAGGCAGAAAATGAAAAGGGCCGCCGTCATCCAGCTCCGTTTCTTATCTCCGCCCGATCGATTATACGGAGAAAACTGAAATCCGGTATGTATCGGTACCAATTTATGACACCTCGATTTACATTGTAGAATATGCGGTAACGGCTGTCAAAAAAACGAACCCTTCTGCAATTGACTTTTCCGAAAATCCTCATTAATATCACCGGATACTCCCGGGAAATATACGGGACAAAGGATTCAAGCGACCAATGGAGTCGAGGCTTCATCTCAGCGGAACCTTATCTCTGTTCACTTTGCTTCTGCTCGGTTCCTGTTCCCCGGAGCCGGTTCCGGACCAGCGCAACATGCTGGATATCACAAAAACCTGCGAACTCATCAGCGCTCCGGATCTGACCGGAACGGAGCTGGAGCCCGAACTCCTTGAAAAGATCAACCGCCCGTTGAATGAGAGTGACCGGATCCAGATTCCCTTCGTCAATAAAGTCAAATGCGACAATGAGACCCGGACCGCCCTGTTGGCCGCCACCGACACCGTGTACGAAATCCCGCTGAAGGACAACGGCGACCGTCGGTTCCTCTTCTCCTTTGCCATTGACGACGACCACCGCAAATTTCTCAGGGAGGCGGTGGAGTTCGAAGTGCAGCTTTTCGACGAAGAGAGTCAGTCAACGAAGACCGTCTTTCAGGAAGTACTGTCCATGAGCCGTCGGCAAAACTTCGGCTGGCAGAACCGGAGTCTTGAAATCCGGGAAAAAGTTCCGTGCCGGATTCGGCTGATCACCCGCAAATTCCCTGAGGTCTACAAGACGAAGCCCGTCCTGGCCTACTGGAGCGGTCTCAACCTGCTCCCCCTCAATGAGCGGAGGAGCAAAAACAAACGCCCCAACCTGATTCTCATCTCCCTGGACAGCCTGCGGGCCGACCATCTTTCATTACATGGTTTTCAGAGAGACACGGCTCCGGCCCTTGATCGCCTAATCCGGGACAGTATCGTTTTCGATACCTGCTGGAGCCAGTGGCATTCCACCCAGGTTTCTCACAATTCGATCTTTTCAGGACAGTACGAGGAAAACCACCGGGTCCCCCGCCTCTATCCCGTCACACCTTCCCGCATGGTCACCCTGACCGAGCTGCTGGCCCGTGAAGGCTACCGGACCGCCGCCTTCACCGGCAGCGGCAGGATGGCGGCATCCCTCGGCCTGGCCAAGGGATTCGAACGCTACTTCGACAACGAGACCCGCCAGCTCGGAACCCTGGAACTGGGAGACAACCGGCCGCAGATCGAATCGTGGCTGCAGGAGTTCAGCGATGGAAGATTTTTCCTTTTCATCCATACCTACCAGATCCATTCCCCCTACCCCACCCTGATCGATCACTACGACGGTCTGTTCCGCAAAATCATGCCCGACGACATTCCCCGTATGAAGCTGGAAGCCCTTCCCATCGTCGACAGCTTCGACCGGCTCGGTTTCCTCAGTCTCGGTAAACCCGTCACCCGGAAGGATGAGTCCCTGTTCCAGTGCATGAAAGACTACTACGACGGTTCGATCCGCTTCACCTCCGACTTCCTGATCGACCCCCTGCTCGACACCCTGAAGCGCCTCGGAATCTACGACAACACCATTATTGTCGTCCTGTCGGATCACGGCGAGGAGTTCTTCGATCACGAACGGTTTTATCACAACGACGCCCTCTTCGAGGAGTTGATCCACGTCCCGCTGATCATCAAGCCGACCGGCCCGGCACCGATGCCGCAGCGCATCGAAACCCCGGTACAGACGGTGGACCTGCTGCCGACCCTGTGCGAACTGATGCGGGTCCCCGACAGCGAGGCCGCGGTCCGTGACGGTCGCTCCCTGGCGCAATCCATTTGGACCGGGAAAGAACCGCCCCCGGTCGCCGTTTTTAGTCAAAGCCAAAGTAAATACGCTGCCCGGAAGGGGGAACGGAAGCTGATTCTGCGCTGCCGGGTGGCTCCTTCGGAGCAGGCGGTCATTCCACGAATCGAATGCCTGGACCTGAAAACAGATCCCGGAGAGGTCAAACCTCAGGTGGATGACCTCACCGGATACGAGGATCTCTACGAGTCACTGCAGCAGAAACTCATCAGCCGCCACGACGGGATTCATATTCGGTTCCCGGCGGGATTCCAGGGGAAAAAGCTGGACATCCGGATTGAGACTCCGGACGGCTCACCGTCGATCCGGCGTCTATACGAGATCGGGGTCACGCGACTCGATTCCAGCATCTACAGCAAGTCCTATCAATTCATTCAATGCCGCTGGACCGGTTCCTCCTGGCCCAAGGAGTTGGTTCTGGAACCCAGACCGGACCAGTGCCTGTCCCTGCGCATCACCATCTCCGTGGACGGCCGTTCCGTCTCCTGGCGGACGGGACCAGGGATCACCCGCATGGGTGATCTGGCCACCATGAACGACCCATCACAGCCGATCGTCCTGTCCCGACTGAAACAAGAGATCACCGTCTATGGGATCTGGCCCCCTGCAGGCCCACGAACCGTGGCGCCCCTGTCGGGGAGCGACGCCCAGAAGAAACTGAAAACCCTGGGTTACATCGACTGAAGGCTATTGGGCTGCCCAGTCGACGCGGTACTTGACCACCACCGGGTTGTCGTCATCGTCGACGAAACTGGTCCAGAAAAAGTCCTTGTCGAAACAGAGGGGCTTGTTCTTCAGGTCGTCGGGACGCCTGACTCCGGGAACGGTAAGGAAAAAGGAGTCGATCCGGCGGCCTTCGGAACTGTAGCGGTCCACCAGCACCCGGTTCTTTTCATCCAAATGAGAGGTGAAGACCATCAGGTCCTCGCCGAGGCAGCGCAGGGCCCCGATATCGTTGAAGTACTTGCGGTCGGCGACCTCCTCCAGCCCTCTCTGACTGATATCCAGGTCCTTCCTGGGGCGGTAGGGGACGGGGGAAAAACTCCTGCGCATTGTATTCACGATTTTTCGTGAAGCCAGATCGACCTTGTACACAGCGTAGCGTTCCTCGTGGGACACGTAGAGGTAACGACTGCCGTCGAAGACTTTGTTCAGGTACGCGATTCCGGTCCCCCGGACATGGTTTCCGCTTTTATGAACGGCGATCGGAACCCTGAATTTCAGCTCCGATCTGTCTACCTGACCCCTGGAATCCACGCTCAGCAGCACGAATTCATTTTGGTACTTGCCGGTATTTAAAGCCCTGATATCATCATTACCTTCGAAGAAATAGTGCCAATCTCGCAACGAAAACAAATAATCAGAAAAAAAAGTTATCCCATCGATCCTGATCTCGCTTTCCAGTTGGTGGGTTCCGGTGAAGATCAGGATCTTCGTCGGCGACGAACTTTTGATATATATTTTCCCGTCGTCCAGGGAATAGCCCATGAAGTACTTCACTTCACCCGGTCCCTCCCCTTTCCTGACCAGGTTCCCAAGATATCGGCCACTGGAGTCGAAGTGGAAGAGGGCCTCTTCGTCCGCCACAAACAGGTTTCCGTCGGCCGTGGTCTTGATCTGGCCGGGATATCTGAACGAGAATTCACCGCTCTCGTCAGTCAGGCGCAGAACTTCCTTCATGGCCAGGATCCGGGGGGATTCTTCCCCACTCGGGAATCCGAATCCCGTAAGTGTGAAAAGCAACAATACCAGAATGGTTCCTCTCAAAGCAAGCTGTTTTCGTGTTTCCATACACCCCTCCGACAATGGATCAATACCATGTTATCAGAAAGGCGAACCGGAAAGAAGCCGGAGGATAGTTATTTTTTCCCCGCCGTCCAGTCGACGCGGTACTTGACCACCACCGGGTTGTCGTCATCGTCGACGAAACTGGTCCAGAAAAAGTCCTTGTCGAAACAGAGGGGCTTGTTCTTCAGGTCGTCGGGACGCCTGACTCCGGGAACGGTAAGGAAAAAGGAGTCGATCCGGCGGCCTTCGGAACTGTAGCGGTCCACCAGCACCCGGTTCTTTTCATCCAAATGAGAGGTGAAGACCATCAGGTCCTCGCCGAGGCAGCACAAAGCCCAGATATCGTTGAAATACTTGCGACCGGCGATTCGTTCCATTTCCTTGTCCTGAGCATCCAGATCGTCCGGCATCTTGTAGGGAACCGGAGAAAAATCTCTTATGAACCGCTTGACCGTCTTGTGGGTCGAGAGATCGATCTGATCGACACCGTACCGTTCATCCGTGGACACGTAGAGAAAACGCCGGCCGTCGAAAGCGTCCAGAAGAGACGTGACATCATTCGTCGCAATCGTCATTCCGCCCCCGTCATGCGTTCTCTTGATCACGGCATCCAGGGTCTCGAACTGCAGGTCCGTCCGTTCCACCTTGCCGTTCCCATCCGCCCGGACCATCTGCTGAACTCTTATATTGATTCCGGTTTTGATGGCCTGGAAGTCGATCTGGCTCTCGTAGAGATAATGCCACCCATGAAGAGAGAATGCATAGCCGGTAAAAGGCTTGACACCTTCTATTTTGATCTCTTTCATCAATTTCCCGGAACCATCGAAGGTCATGACCTTGGTCGGCATGAAACTTCCGACGACAATTTCGGAACCAACCGGAAAAAAATCCGCAAAGTGTTTCAACTCCCCGGGCCCTTCCCCATTCCTGGCCATATTGCCCTTGAAGGATCCCAGGCTGTCGAAGTGGTGCAGCTGGTTGCCGCCGTAGATGAAAACCTCACCGGTTCCGTTCACCTTGATATCGCTGAGATTTTTAAATACAAACTCACCGGATTCATCGGTCAGGCGGAGGACCTCCTCGGTACCCAGAGTCCTGGGAGACTCCACCGATACAGCCGGTACCCGGAGATTCGATATCAGGACAAGCAAAACGATGATCGCCATTATGTTGAACCCTTTACGTTGTAAGTACATCCGTACACCTCCGTGTTGATCTATTTCTGACCGTCGGCAGCCCGCCCGCCGTGCGCGTTGACGGCGCCATCCGCTTCGT